>NZ_BCUY01000002.1 GCF_001591465.1 Cytobacillus firmus NBRC 15306 | reverse complement strand
CGGGCCTTCCGGAAAGGCGTTCTTTGCCTTTTTGGAAGGATTGGCTTGTGACCTCGAGGGGGTAGGCGCTGGAGCTGGACATTACTAAAAAGGGTTAAAAGGTAGCTTGAATCCGCCTTTTTTCTTTCCTTTTTGCTGCATGCCTGCCATTTGCTTCATCATCTTTTTCATGTCTTCAAACTGCTTTAGCAGACGGTTAACTTCAGGGACGGTTCTTCCGCTTCCCTTGGCAATCCGTTTGCGGCGGCTTGAATTGATGATTTCCGGATGAGTTTTCTCTTCCTTAGTCATCGACTTAATAATGGCTTCAACGTGAGTGATTTGCTTCTCATCGATTTGCATATTATTCAAGCCTTTGATTTTGTTGGCGCCAGGCATCATTTTCAGAAGCTCATCAAGTGGTCCCATTTGGCGTACCTGACCAAGCTGATCCAAAAAGTCATCAAATGTGAAAGAAGCAGTGCGCATCTTCTGCTCAAGCTCTTTTGCCTTTTCTTCATCCACATTGGCCTGTGCTTTTTCAATTAGGGATAAGACATCCCCCATACCTAAAATACGGGATGCCATCCGTTCTGGATGGAACGCTTCAAGAGCATCCAGCTTTTCGCCTAGACCGACGAATTTAATCGGCGTGTTTGTTACGGATCTAATGGATAGAGCCGCACCGCCTCGGGTATCGCCATCCAGCTTTGTCAGGACTACTCCTGTAAGACCCAGCAGATCATTGAAGCTTTGTGCTACGTTAACCGCATCTTGACCAGTCATGGCATCTACAACAAGGAAAATTTCATCTGGATTGGAAAGCTCTTTGATTTGCTTCAGCTCATCCATTAAAGCTTCATCCACATGCAGTCTTCCTGCTGTATCGATTAGAACATAATCATTATGATCCTCTTTTGCCTTTGCGATCGCCTGTTTTGCAATTTCAACAGGACTGACTTGATCGCCAAGAGAGAAGACAGGCATATTCAGCTGTTTGCCAAGCGTTTCGAGCTGTTTAATCGCGGCAGGGCGGTAAATGTCTGCAGCAACCAGCATCGGATTGCGGTTATACTTTTTGCGGAGCAGGTTCGCAAGCTTTCCGGTTGTAGTCGTTTTACCGGCACCCTGAAGACCGACCATCATAATGACTGTCGGCGGGCGATTGGAAACAGCAATTTTGCTTTGCTCCCCGCCCATAAGTTCCGTTAATTCTTCTTTAACAACCTTTATTACCTGCTGTCCCGGCGTCAGGCTCTTTAATACTTCCTGCCCGACAGAGCGTTCGCTGACTTTTTTGACGAACTCCTTGACAACTTTGAAGTTAACGTCCGCTTCCAAAAGGGCGAGACGGACTTCACGCATCATTTCTTTTACATCCGCTTCATTGATTTTGCCTTTTCCGCGGATCTTCTGAATTGTATTTTGCAGTCGGTCGGCCAATCCTTCAAATGCCATATATGCCGCCTCCTAATCTAATTTCTCAAGCTCTGCCACTGCTTCTTTCAATGCCTCCCGGGAAGGGGAACCTTCCTGAAGCATCTCTTTTATTTCTGCAATCAGCTTGCCGCGCTCTTGAAATTTATGAAATAATAGTAGCTTTTCTTCATACTCTTCAAGCATTGCTTCTGTTCTCTTAATGTTGTCATAAACCGCTTGCCGGCTAACATCATATTCCTCGGCAATCTCTCCAAGCGAAAAATCATCCAGGTAGTAAAGGGACATATAGCTTCTCTGCTTAGGAGTTAACAACGATTGATAGAAATCATAAAGGTAGTTCATCCTCGTTGTCTTTTCGAGCATCCCTATTCCCCCTTGTTAAGTGAAAAGCCTTTACAAAGTAAAGTTTACATAGAATTTCACATCATGTCAAGAAAATATCTTTACAGTGTTGGCAGTACCTTTTTCCGGGTGAGCACTGAAGGCATCATTCCACTCTGATTTCACTTATTTTTCCTTTTTTTTGCATCCAGCAGCCTTTTCATCCGCTCTTCTCTTTCTTTAGGCGAGGGTTCTGCTGCAGGTTTTGGCCGGTTTGGCTTCTTTGCTTTTGTTTTTTTCGGTGTTTGCTTTACAGGATTTTCCCCTTGAAGTTTAGCAGATGCCTGTTCGGAAGGAGACGTTTTTTTTCTGGAAGCTTTAATTTTTGGTACCTTCAGAGGCGCATCCGGTTTTTCTTTTACTTTTCTGTTTTTCTTCAAAATTCCCGCTGCAAGACCCGTTAGACCAAAGCGCCTTACTGCGATTTCTGAAAAAAAGAGCAGGAATGCAGTAAGAAGAAGCCATTCGCTGATTGGCTGTTTGGTGCTTGCCGGTTTTTTCAGCGGCCGGAATGCTTCTTCCCCGCTCGCGAGCTCCTTGCCTCCAGTCATTTTTGAGAGTGACTTCAAATGCTCTTTATTTATTCCCTTTTGCAAATACTCCTCAGAGTAGGGAATAGTAAAACCGGTCTGATGAACCTGAACATTCCCATTATGATCTGTCTGTTTAATATTTAAAAAATACATTCCCGCACTTTCAGGCATCAGTGCCTCATACTTACCTGGCGCTTTAAGCCTCATATTAGCTTCTATCTGTTCACCCGTTTCTGACACGATGGATGTCTCAATAGGCAAAGAAGTACTTGCCGCAGACTCCAGGCTGAGTACTGTATTACCATCCTTGTTCTCAACATCAATTCTATATGGTTCACTTTCATACTGCGGCAGGGTTTTAGTAACAAGCTGATTAATAAAGGACGGCCACTTTTCCCAGCTTGCCCATTCTCCCGACCACTTGCCTGAGATGTCGGATGCAAAGGCCGCTGTCCACCCCATTCCATATTGCCATTCAGCAAGTACCGGGTCTTTTTTTTCACTTAATAGCGGCACCTGTGCCCGCGGCTTAGCAGTGGAAGCTATATACGCATTCATTTCCGGCACACCTTTTTCAAAAAGAGAGGACCAGTCAGGGTAAGGCTGGATACTTGGGTAAAAAGGTTTGTCTTCGATATAAGTTCGTGTAGCCATTACGGTTTCACGTGATAAAATGCTTGGTATAACGGAAGAGTCTGTAACATCGTAAAAACGCCCAGACCCCATTCCCGCAAGTTCTTCCAGCAGCCCTCTATCAGCATCCTGGCCAAGAGCAACAGTTGAGAGAGTGATATTCTTCTCTTTCCCGCTTTCAATTAAAAGCTCATAGTCTCCATTTGTGGCAGATTGGCCATCTGTCAGCAAAATGATATGCTTTCTCTGCAGCTGTAAATCCTCAAGCTCACTGTATGCCTGTTCCAGAGAGGTAAAGATTTCTGTCCCCCCGCCCGGTGTAATGGATTTGATTTTTTCAATTGCCTTTTGTTTATCTTTGAGAGGCTTAGTTTCAAGGATTTCCCATGGACGGTCATCAAATGCAATGAATCCGAGTGTATCTTCTTCACGCAGCAGTTCAACTGAACGGGCAGCCGCCTCTTTCGCCAATTCAATTTTATTTCCTGCCATGCTTCCAGATCGGTCCATAACTAACACTAGACCTAAGGAAGGCATTTCTTTCTTCCCTTTGATATCCATATCCACCGGAAGCAATTTCTCAATGGGAGTTTTAAAATAGCCCCCCAGCCCGAAGCTTTCTTCACCGCCAAACATAATAAAACCAGTGCCGAATTCTTTCACTGCCTTCTCCATCAGGATCATTTGCTGCTCTGAGATAACAGTTGCAGGAACATTATTAAAAATAATCGACTGATATTGCAAATAACCTGAGAGTATAGTCGGTAGCTTTTCTGGAATAACGATGTCAGTCTCCAGGCCTGAACCTTTTAAAAGATTTGCAAGATCGCCAGCTTCCTCTCCTTGTACGATCAGGACCTTAGGGGTACCCTTCACATTCACAACTGAGTGAAGTGCATTGTTTTCAGAGTAGGCATCCCGGTCTGCAGCTATCTCTGCTTTATATACCGTTAATCCTGCGGTATCCGCTTTGTGGGTAAACGTATAAACATTTTTCCCTTCGTTCACTTGAACGGTTTCCTTTAATACTTCTTTATGATTTACCGATAGTCTGATATCAGCTTCTTTGGCAACGTTGCTGGTAACTTCTATTGTAATCGGAGCCTCTTCTCCTAAATATAGTGAAGGAGGAACGTTTAATTCTGAGATTGAGACATCGTCCCCTGCTGCTGTTCTTAATGGCACATGGTCAATCTCGATATTACGGTTTTTTAAAACTGCTGCAGCTTCCAGGCTTTTGCCTTCTGTTTCATTCCCGTCCGTCATCAGGACAATTCTGCCGGAAGACTCCCTCGGAATGAGTGAAGCGGCAAATTGCAGGCCTGCTTCGAGATTGGATTGGGAATCTTCTGCCACTCCGTTAAATTCGTTTATAGCTTCACGGTTTCTGCCCAGATTCTGTTCAAGAACTGCATTTTCCCCAAAAGCAGCCACTGCAAATTGATCGTCATTTTTCCTGTGGCTGATGCTGTTTTCTATCCAGGCAAGTGCTTCCTCATTCGTGCCAATGCTTGCAGAACGGTCGGCCAGAAATACGACGGTCTGACCCTTTACCGGAAGAACCACCTGAGGAACGGTCAGTGCAATAATTAATAAAGAGAAAATGATCAGCCTCAAACCGGCAATCCAAAATTCTCCATTTTCTTTTCCCCTGTGATTTCGAATAAATAAAAAAACGATTATGACAGCAGGAATCAGGAGGAGAAACAGGAAGGGATAGTTAACCTCTATGCCCACGGCGATATACCTCCCATTCGATAACAATCAGGATAAAAGCTATGAACGCCATCCAGAACCAGAGACTTTCATTAGGTCTTTGAGTCATGCTGCTTTTTTCAGATGATTTAGCATTCAGTGTAAAGGATTCTTCTATTCCGGCACTTTTCTCCCTTTCATCCAGAAGTACTGAAAAATAATAAATTTGATTTCCTGATACAGCCTGGTAAGTTCCGGGGATTATAGGAGCTTTAAAGGTTTCCTTGTTTAGATCAAGAGAGTATAGATTTTCGTCTTTATTATTGAAAATTTCCCAGCTTCCAGTTCCATTGCCGATATTTATCCATCTTTCTTCTCCGGAGCTGAAATATCCGAGGAAATCTGATTGCTGAGATAGCCACTGGTAAGAGTTATATAGAAAGATTGGAAAACCTGGCAGGAGAGGCCAATCTGTGTCGGATAGATTAAAATTGACGATAATAATTGGCTGCCCATTATGCATTCCCCTTTGGATTAAAGGAATATCCCCGCTTTTCAATACAGTCTCCCATTCTCCTTTAAGAACGGAGGATGCAGAACTGATATACACCTTCTCAAAGTTTGCATATTCAAAAAGAGAATCCTCATCCCCCGAAATTGCTTCTTCAAGTTTTGCTTTATCTTTGCTTGCATTAAAAAAGATCATCGGCAGCTCAGGGAGACCCGATAAAGTGCTTCCTTCTGCCACAACGACACCTTTCATATCCAAACCTTTTAGAGCAGACGGATCTGTCTGCAGCAATTCGGCACCAATAGTTTGAAAGCCCTTCACCGCAAATGGATTTACATCTCCCAAAGTGTAAACCTTTGGTTTTGGGTCAGTGTAAATAGAGGCTGCATGATTATCTGCACTATAGCCATCGCTAATGGAAATAGCTGCCTCATAGTAGGGTTTTTCCGGCAGATTTTTTATTTGAACGGTTTTCTCCTCATTTGCTTTTAAGGATAGATTCTGTTCAAACAGGACTTTTCCCTCAGATTTCACTGTAAAAGCTGTCTCTATATTTCCAGAATATTGGTTTTCTATCACTGCAGCCGCTGAAATACCATCACCGGCGGCCGCTGTTCCAAACGACTGCAACGACACATTCCCTGCATTCTCTCCAATATTATGTACAACAGTATATAGACCGGCCAATTCCTTCATTAGATCTTTCTTTCCAGCTGAATCTGAAAATATATGAAGAGCCGCGTCTCCTCCTGAAGATAAGGAGCCTGCCAAAAGAACGGCTTTTTCCATATTCTCATGTTCATAAGTAAGCTCCAGCCCTTCAATGGTTCTTCGAATAGCATTTAGATCATCTTCCCGGCTTAAAAGAATCGCATTTTTCTCCCCTGCTTTAATTAAGCTTACCTGCTGGCCATTAAGCTTGCCTGCCAGATCAAGCATTTCTTCTTTTGCGATCTCAAAGCGGCTTTTCCCTCCGCTTTCAGCCGACATAGAAGCGGATGGATCAATGATGATGATGATGTGTTCTCCTTTTAAAGAATCTTCAAGCCAAAAAGGACGCACAAGGGCCAGCATCAATAATAGAAGTGCCAATAATTGCAGCCAAAATAACAGATTCTGCTGAAGCTTTTTCAGCCAGGGGGAAGCCTGCCATTCATTCAGTACCTGTTCCCAGAGCAAATTGGATGAGTTGGTCTTTTCCGCATACTGCTTCCTAAAAAAATAAAATAAGACAAACACTCCGATAAAAATGGATAAAATAAAATAAGCAGGATTTAAAAATTGCATGTTGTTCTCACCTGACCAGCCCCTTCGCATACAGATCCCTGAAAAGAACAGTCTGAAGATCTCTTGTTTCAGGGGCAAAGATATATTGGCCGCCATACCGTTTGCATAAAATCTCAAGCTGTTCATTATGTTTTTTGAGGCGCTTTTCATATCCGGCCAATACGGCAGGACTCATGCTCACATTTACAGCGGTCCCTGTTTCACTATCAATTAACTTTACATCTCCAGAATATGACGGTGTCATTTCTTCATCAGCCTGCACCTGAAATAGCCAGAACTCCTGTTTCAGCCCTCTTAGCTTCCTAAACAGGCTTTCCCATTCCTGAAGCGGTTCAAAACCATCCGCTATTATTACAGCAAGCTGCTGGTGCCTTGAAAGAGTGTCTTTTAAGCTGCCCAGAAAGTTATTGGACATAGCTGAAGGTTCAATTTTCTGGATTTCCATGAATGTTCGCCTGCTGTAAACAGAGCCTTTTCTTTTGATAGGCTGTAAGCCAGCTGAAGAAACAGGTGAAAACAGGAGGCGGTCTTCACCAGAAAGAACCATAAAGCTCAAAGCCGCAGCCAGCGCTTTGGCATACTCCCATTTTGCTACCATTTTGGTCATTGATGAAGTGGCATCCAGATAAACAGCAATAGACAGTTCCTGCTCATCCAGGAAACGTTTAATATAATGTTTTTGTGTTCTGCCAAAGACATTCCAATCTATTTGCCGGATATCGTCTCCGGGCTGATATGCCCTGAAATCAGAAAATTCCATGGAAGATCCGAATTTATGGGATTGCCTGGAACCTGAATGAAACCCTCTTTTCCTGGTCTTTACAGCAATTTTACGCTTCTGCAGCTTTCCAAGAAGGATTTGATGGCTGTTCATCAGCTCTTAGCTCCCCGGGAATTTTCTTTTATTAGAGCTTCAATAATCGAATCTGCTGTAATCCCCGCTGCTTCTCCTTCAAAGTTTAAAATGAGGCGGTGGCGCAAAACGGGATAGGCAACATTTTTAAGGTCGCCTATTGAAACATGGAATCTTCCTGAGCACAATGCTCTTGCCTTTGCCATATTTATCAGACTCTGAAGGCCGCGGGGACCGCTGCCATATTGGACGTATTCTTTTACTGTTTCCGAAGCATCCTCTGAATCCGGGTGTGTGGCTGTGATCAGCCATACAGCATAATCCAGGATATCCTCTGATACGAGGATTTCTCTTGAAAGTTCCTGAAGAGCAACAACATCATTCAGCCCAGCTGCCTTATTTAAATGAGTATTTTGAACACCCGTAGTTCTCCGGGCAATTTCTTTTAATTCTTCTTGTGTCGGATAAGCTACATTTACCTTACATATAAACCGGTCGGTTTGGGCCTCCGGCAGAGGATATGTTCCTTCCATATCAATCGGATTTTGAGTTGCGAGAACAAAAAATGGCTTTTCCATTCTTTTGGTTTCACCCATAATGGTAACCGTTTTTTCTCCCATTGCCTCAAGCAGGGCACTTTGTGTTTTAGGTGTTGCCCTGTTAATTTCATCTGCCAGGATGATGTTGGCGAATATGGGCCCTTTATGAAAACTGAATGTTTGCCTGCCTGCTTCATCAGGCTGAAGCAGCATCGTTCCGGTTATATCGGATGGCATAATATCAGGGGTAAATTGAATGCGGGAAAATTTCAGATCCAGCACTTCTGCAATAGTCTTAATTAGCATCGTTTTACCAAGCCCAGGCAAACCTTCAAGCAAAACATGGCCTCCTGAGAAAATGCTCCATAATACTTGTTCGACTACTTCCCCCTGGCCTACTATAAATGATTGAATTTCATCTCTTACTCTCGCAATAATATCTGCTGCTTGTGCGAATTGCTGTTCTTTTTCCTGTGTTACGGACATTGAAGTCACTCCTTGTCAGGATCTATACTTGTAAAATAATTTTTAACGATTTCCTCTAAATCAGCCGGCAGCTTATACCGGTCGGTGCTCTGCCTGTATGACGCCTCATAATTTCCAAATACCTCACTGTAAGGTCTGATCGTTCCCTTTAATACAGGACCTTCCCCGTCAAATTGCTGGCCAGGAGTCCCTTGACCAAGACCGCCATTGTCATTTTCAATCTTCGTCTTCCCTTCCATGCCAGATGGAATGGTGAGCAGATCCCTGGATCCCTGTCCAAGTCCGGCACCTCCACCAAGACCACTGCCCGAACCACTCCCTGAACCAGATCCTGTACCACTTCCGGAGCCGCTGCCTGAACCACTTCCGGAGGCACTGCCATTTCCGTTGTTTGGGTTATTGCCAGGCTGATTTTGATTATTTTGCGAATTTGAATTATTCTGCTGCGAAGGAGGCGATGAATTAGGATTATTTGCCTGGCTACCCGGCTGCCCGGGAGGCGAAAATGCAAGCTGCCCCGGCGGCAGTCCATTGGCAGCCATTTGCTGCTGTAATGAAAGACCTGAACTCTGAAGAGCATTTTGAGCTGCTGCCAGCTGTTTTATGAGGTCTTCTGATTGCAAGAGGTTCTCGAGCTGTTCAATAAGTTTTGACAGCTCCTCTTCAGACAGCTTCTCCTCACTGCCGGTAAGCTGTTTCAATGCATTGCTTTGGTCTTCACTAAGTTCCTTCTTCTGCTTATCAAGCTTTGATAATTCTTCCCGAAAAGAAGACAGATCTTTTTCCTCAAGCATTCGGCTTAATTGCTTTAAATCGCTATTATTAAGGGTGTTTTTCATATTTTCCAGGCTCAGCGATTTTTCTTTTTCTTTGATTGCCTTTAATTCCAGGCTTTTTGTTTGTTTCGCCAGCTCCTTCAAAGCTTCCTCAGCTGACTTTTTTTCTGCAATCTTCTCTTTCGCTTTCTCTAATGCTTTTTTTACTTCAGGATTCTTTTCTTTCACAGCTTTTTTCTCAAGTTCCTCTTTTGCTTCTTCAACTATCTTGTTTTCCTTCTCCCATTTTTGAGCCAATTCCATTTTCTCTCCCGGAATCATGTATAAAAGTACTGCCAGGCAAAGAAAAGCCAAACACATTAAAACAGGTTTAGGGTGAATGAAAACCTTCTTCCTGCCTAAAACCTGATGGTGTACCTTTTTCATATGCTTTACTGCATCTGCAAGCTGCAATCTTGCCAGAACAGCATTATCCAAAAGGAAAGAATGGGCTGTAATGACCCTGTCTTCCGCTACAAACCCGTTATATAATGAAGCCGCCTGGATTATGTCAGGCTGCTTCTTCCAAATCCGAATAGCAGCGCCAAAAGCTGAGAGCAAAATAATCAGCAGAAAATAGTTTTGCAAGTATGGGATAACGAAAATTCTTGCTAAAACCATAAGACAACAGGCCAAGACAGCGGCTGCTAAAAGGAACACCTGAAATTCCTTAATAATCAGCTGAATGAGGAGCTGTCTTTTTACCGGTTTTAAGAGTTTAAGATATTGATTGCGGTCTTCCACCGATATCATTCCCTTATTATAAATTTCGGGCAATCCCCTCTTCAGGGGACTTGCCCGAATAAAGTGAAACTTCAATCAGTGGGGGGCTTTATCCCCCACTGATTGTTAGTTGAACCAATCGGGCCTTTACGGGCAGTCTGACTCCCACTTTTCCTCCTTTGATTCCTCTTAGACTTGAAGTGGGGATCTTACTGCCCGTTAGACTGCGATAACCTACTAACCCTTTTTCATATTGGGACGGAGTTTTTTTATGCTAAGCAGCACGGCTCCAATGAAAATTAAAGTGTAAGAAATTAAGTATGACATCCACAAAGGAAATTCAATGCCTGTTGATCTTGTAATTTCATTGGTCATTTCCGGCTCAAAGGTACTCATCAGAATAATGACCGGATTGAGCATAGCCGGAAAATATGCCAGCGGATTAGTCGGCTGAGTCCCTGTATACCCATATGCATTTGTCAATTGCATAAAAATCAAAGCAAGGAATGCAGTTCCGCCTGCTAAGAATAAAGTAACCCCATAGGTGGTCACCATCGAGACAATCGTTTTTCTAATGAGCGTCGAAAATAAGACTCCAATGCTTCCATAAACCAGGATTGTAAACAAATAAAATCCCATTGTCGTAAGCAGCTGGCCTGGAGAAATACCACCAAACAAAAACACAAAGCTATAAAGAGGCAAACTTGCCGCAATCAGCAGAATTAAATATGAAATGGAAGAGATCAGCTTGCTTATTATTATGCTTGAGGAGCTTTGGGTCGTCGTGAGCATGATATTTAAGGTCTGCCTCTCTCTTTCGCTGCTGATAACCCCTGCTGTTAATCCGGGGGTAATGAACAGAATCAAGCCAAGCTGCAATATTGATAAAACCATAAACATTGTCCGGCTTTGTTCCGGTTTAAAAAATCCCTGCATGTTGTTTGACAGTGATTCAATAAAAATGAATCCAACAATGATAAGCCCTAATGCGAGGAGGTAAAATAGGACCCCGAGGTAACTTTTAAAGCTTCGGAAGCGGAGCTTGAATTCTTTATTCAGTACAGGATTTACGACTAAATTCTTCATGTCAGCTCAACTCCCTTTGTAATTTCCATAAAGACATCTTCCAGGTCTGTTTCCGCTTCAGCAAAGCTGGTGATTGCCAGATTATTTAAAATGGCTCTTTTAAGAAGTTCTGTTTGCTCTTCAGCTGTCCCTTTATAAATAAACTGAAAAGATACTCCGTCCTCCTGCGAAGACAATTTAAAAATATTAGGATCATCTTCGAAAAAGGAGATGGCATTTTCTGCATTTCCATGAACTTTTACAAGAATGAGCCTTTCTCCTCTGAGCTGCGACTGGATATCAGCAACAGACCCCTGAGCCACCAGTTTACCCTGATCAATTATGCCGATGGTATCGCACATTTCTGCAAGCTCAGGCAGAATATGTGAAGATATTAAAATCGTTTTGCCCATACTTTTCAATTCTTTTAATATTTCCCTCATTTCTACCCTTGCTCTTGGGTCAAGTCCTGATGCAGGTTCATCCAGAATCAGGACTTCAGGGTCATGTATCAGGCATCTAGCCAGGCAGAGGCGCTGTTTCATGCCCCTTGATAGAAGGTCCACATATGACTCTCTTTTATGTGACAAGTTGACAAGGTCGAGCAGCTGTGGAATCAGCTTCTCGCGTTCTGCGAAAGGAATACCGTAACTTGCACCGTAGAAGTGCAGATACTCATCAGCCTTAAGCTGATCATAAACCCCGAAGAAGTCGGGCATATACCCAATTTGCTTTCTTACAAGCTTTGGCTCCTTTTGCACATCATACCCGTTTACGTAAGCCGATCCCGAAGTTGGGGCAAGCAGGGTAGCCAAAATGGAAAAGGTTGTGGATTTTCCTGCACCATTCTGTCCGACAAAACCAAAGACACTGCCTTTTCCAATATTAAGATTTAAGGAATCAAGTGCTGTGAATTTTCCATATCGTTTCGTTAAATCTATTATTTCGATCATTTCGCCACCTCCCCTTTTATTGTTGCAGCCGGCAATGGAACGAAAGGATCTCCCTGTGAAGATTTAATAAGCTTCAAAATAAAAAGCCCCTCTTTTGAAACATACTGAGACAAGTCATCTTTACTTGTCAGCTTTAAGCTCCTTTGATCCGGTTCAATCGGCAGCCATTCACCTGTTTTATGGTTTTTTAATGAATACTGTACGTTTTGGCTATTAATCCTTACCGAAATTTCTTCTAGTTTATAGGTTTTCTCTTTCAGCTGCTTTGGAAGGCTTAGAGAATATTCATATTCTCCGTCTTCAAGCATCATTTCACTACTCGTGCTGCCCATGCCTTTTTCATAAATCTGGCCCTTGATCACATTCCAATCAGCTGCCATCATGCCATCCTTCAATGTAAATTTGCCGGAAAACTCATTTTTGGCCTCAAATGGCTGAACAATCAAATTGGTGTTATTCTGTTTTGCTTTCTTCCCTTTCATGGCTACATCAATGACAGATTCTCTTGTAATTCCTGCAAGGACTGGCTGTGCAACATCTCCGAGAAGAAATGTATTGGAAGCATATTCTAGCTTTTCTCTTCTTAATCTATTAATATCATTGTGGCTATTGGCAGGACTTCCCCCATTAAATGTTCCTCCGTACGGTCTGCTCAGAAGGGACTGTTTTGTGGCTTTATCTACTTTAATGGTCTCGCCTTTTTTGATTGAACCCAGTTTAATTGCTTCATTTCCTGACCAAATATATAATTCTTCAAAATCAAAGTCACTTTGGTTTTTAATTGTTCCCGTTAATCTTTTTTTCCTAAGTGTGATATCTGCTGCTAACTTCCCATTTATTTCTGTTTGAGCTTTTCCGTAAATGGTTTTGGATGACCAATATTCTACATCAGGGAAAATTATCTCATTGTTTTTTACTTTTTCAGCCATGATTCCGCCTCTAAGGGGGTCAGATGAAGTGGAATTGTTTGAATAAACCACAGCATTAAATTCACCTTTTGGCATTGAGAGGATATATTCACCGCTTTTATTTGACAGCAGGGTTGAAGCCTGATAACCGGTAAGCAGATTGTTATTCGCTTTATATATCCCCATCTGGTTCAGCTGCGGCTGAGAAATTCTGTCTTTTGCCCCCATGCCAAAGACAGCTGCACCCATCAAAATGGCTATAGAAGGAATGATCCACCATGAATGCTCCCGTTTATCAAGCTTTCTTAACACAAAATAAAGCACAGGCACTATGAGAATTATATAACCGGCAAAAAGTCCAATAAGCTGTCCGACTGAAAAATTGGATGCAGGAAAGAATTCATTTACTTCTGCAAATTCCCAATAAAGCTGGTCGAGATAATCCTGTGAATAGGGGGTTGATCCAATGCCTGCACCTGACGCCTGTTTCATATAGCCTTCAAACCATGTGTCATATCCCTGCCATGAAGATAAAGGCTCATCTCCCAGTGAAAAAGCTGTCTGCAAAATTGTCCCGCTTCCATACTCCTTTTTCAACGCTGCAGGGAGATCGCCGCTTTTTGCAATAACTTCTGCACCCTTATCAACCGGACCAGTGAAGAAATTGAGCTCATCAAATTTTGGCTCCTCTCCCTTTGCCGTCTGCAGGAATTTGACTGGGGCGGATGCCTCATTTTCTGATTTCATCGGCAGCAGTGAATATAACTCTCCATAGGAGCCGCTTGCATCTGGTCCTCCTCCGGCAATCAATGTTCCACCACTGAATATC
Source organism: Cytobacillus firmus NBRC 15306 (assembly GCF_001591465.1). Taxonomy (GTDB): domain Bacteria; phylum Bacillota; class Bacilli; order Bacillales; family Cytobacillaceae; genus Cytobacillus; species Cytobacillus firmus. The sequence goes on along the minus strand of NZ_BCUY01000002.1, from coordinate 108,130 downwards.
CAGTCCCTTATAGCTTTTTGCTGTTTGTCACTAAGCTGGGAAACCTTAAACTCATCAATGAGCAAGTAATCGAGTGTTTCCATCCCTGTTGCATCATCCGGCAAATCTTCCCCTCTAAGTTCGAGCAGCGATTTAGAAGGAAGTGTCCTAAGCTCTTTTACACGGTCATAGTTTTCACTTAGAACTCCAATTACTTCAGTGGCCATATCTACAAATTTAGGCTTTAGTGTATTTTCTCCTTTAAAACTAACTTTTTTTCCGTCTTCCCAATCTCCATCATAAAGGGTCAGCAATGGAATGTTCTGATACATGGAGGGGTGATCCTCCGTCATTCCAGGTATGGAAATCAGATATTCCTTAGCTGTTCCGGCAGGCAGCTCTACTTTTACAGTAACCGCACCGCTGGTATTGTAGGATGGATGGTAACTTATCAGCAAATCTCCGCTAAACGAGTCACCTGAATTTTCCATTTTTATCCTGAGAGGAAATCCCTCTCCTCTTTTTACTTTTCCGTCAAAGCCCTCATCGAGAGTAACTTTAATCCCTGTACCGGCCGCTTCTGCTGATTGGAAAGGATGAAACATTAACACAAAGCAGAATAAAACCATAATGATCACTTTTAATTTACCGTGCAACCCAATCTCCCCCATTAAAAATCGTAAGTATCAGCCTTTTGTTTTTTTATAGGCAGTCTTTATAAAATTAAATTATTGCCAGCCTGATGACTTCTTCCATATTATAGACGCAGCTTACTGACAAAAAGTTCCTGAGGATATATATTTAATTAGTTTGCTAAGACCTGATGTGAAAGAAATTTATCAGCGTAGTGTAATTTTACACTAAAAAGTATAAATTTCAAACTATTTTTTATATTTAAAATATATATCTATTCATGATAAAAAAACAGCCGGAGACCTCGCTCTCCGGCTGTTTATCAATTCTTATTCTTATTCTTCTTCTTCTTCTGCTTCTTTTTCGACTATGTCGGCAAAGAGTCCATAGACATACTGTTCTGCATTGAATTCCTGCAGGTCATCCATTTTTTCTCCTAAGCCTACAAATTTAACCGGGATTTCAAGTTCATTCCTGATTGCCAGAACGATGCCGCCCTTTGCAGTTCCATCCAGCTTTGTAAGAACAATACCTGAAACATCAGTTGCTTCCTTGAAGGTCTTAGCCTGAATCATGGCATTTTGTCCAGTTGTAGCGTCAAGAACAAGCAATACTTCGTGCGGGGCACCAGGTACTTCTCTTTCAATTACGCGCTTCACCTTTTCCAATTCTTTCATCAGATTGACTTTATTCTGGAGGCGTCCCGCTGTATCACAGATTAAAATATCGGCCTTGCGCGACTTTGCAGACTGAACAGCATCATACATGACAGCTGCAGGATCAGAGCCGGGTCCCTGCTTAATGACATCAACACCGACACGTTCGCCCCACACCTCAAGCTGTTCAATCGCTCCTGCACGGAAAGTATCACCTGCTGCAAGAAGAACATTTTTCCCTTCACTTTTGAACTTATGGGCAAGTTTTCCAATTGTCGTTGTTTTTCCGACACCGTTAACACCAACAAACAGGATAACCGTGAGTCCATCTGTCTGTATATTTAATTCTGTCGAGGTTGTGCCTGCGCTGTCATAAATGTCTACAAGCTTCTCAGATATAACTGCCTGAACCTCGCGCGGATCCTGAATATTCTTGCGCTTTACTTCTCTTCTCAGCTCATCCACCAGTTCCATGACAGTGTCAAAACCGACATCCGCCCCAATTAAGATTTCTTCCAGTTCTTCGAAAAATTCCTCATCCACTTTCCGGTATCTTGAAACAAGGTCATTAACCTTATTTGAAAAATTATCGCGCGTTTTGGTTAATCCGTCTTTAAACTTTTCTGTAACACTATCCGTCTGCTTTGTGATTTTTTCTTTTAGTTTTTTAAAGAAACTCATGTTTTCACTTCCTTAATGCAATATGTATAAGTGCGGAACAATGCTGCACACAGTTCCGCATTAAGGCTGCTATTGAGTAATTAATTCCCTGGTTTCTTCCAGACGTACAGATACCAGTTTGGAGACACCGGATTCCTGCATAGTTACACCGTAAAGGACATCCGCTTCTTCCATTGTTCCTTTTCTGTGGGTGATCACGATGAACTGGGTTTCGGCGCTGTATCTTTTTAAGTATTGGCTGAACCTTTGGACATTCGCTTCATCCAAAGCAGCCTCAACTTCATCAAGAATACAGAATGGAACAGGCCGGACTTTCAAAATGGAAAACAGTAAAGCAATGGCTGTAAGTGCCCTTTCTCCCCCAGATAATAATCCGAGGTTCTGCAATTTCTTGCCTGGTGGCTGTGCGACAATTTCCACACCTGTATTCAATAAATCTTCAGGCTGGGTCAAGCGTAAATCTGCTCTTCCGCCACCGAATAAAGATTGGAAAACCGACTCAAAATGAAAACGGATCCCTTCAAAGGTTTCTTCAAATCTCCTTTTCATTTCAACATCCATTTCATCAATAACCTGGAATAATGTATCCTTTGCTTCCTGAAGGTCTGTTTTTTGCTCAAGCAGGAATTCATAGCGTTCCGATACTCTTTCATACTCCTCGATTGCTCCGAGATTTACTGTGCCAAGTTCCTCGATAGCCAGCTTTATGAGTTTTACTCTTTTTCGCGCTTCCTCAATTTCAATTTGCAGCGGATATTCCTCTTTAGCCGCTTCAAAAGACAGCAGGTATTCTTCCCTTAAATGATTCAGCCTATTCTCAAGCTCAACATCCAGCCTGTTCTGTTTAACTTCCTCATCTTTCAGAACTTCTATGAGGCCTTTATGCTGGCGTTTTAATTCTTTTACCTCAAGCTCAAGGTCCTCTAAAGATGCTTGGAGCTTTAATCGCTCATTCCTTCTTGAAGCAATCAGTTCAAGTGTTTCATTCTTTTCCTTCAGTTTTTGCTGTGCTGCTTCTTCCAGATACTGTTCACCTGAAGAGCTGTTTGTCATTTCGGATGAAAGCAATTCTAAATCTTCGTTTACGGTTTTCAGTTTCTCCTGGGTAACAGCAAGCTCAGAATTTATGGCGGCCAGCTTTTCCTCAGCATGATTCAGCTGCTCACTTTTGGAAGCGAAGCTAATTTTCAGCTCATTAATTTCAGATACTACAGTTTCCTTTGAAGTCTGCTGCGTGTTTTTTCTTTCAGTTAATGCTTTTATCTCCTGATCAAGATTAGCGATTTGCTTTTGCTGCTGATCCAATAAGACTGAAAGCTCGCTCTTTCTTGCCAGCAGTCTCTCTATATCTTGAGAAAACTGTGCTTTGTCCATATCATAAAGGGATAGGCGCTCATTAATGCTTTTCTCTTCAAACTCTGCTTCTAAAAGTTCTCCTTTTACCTTCTGTTCCATCAAACGAAGTTCTTCGCCTGTTTTTCTAAGCTGCTCAATGCGTAAATCCTGTTTTTGAATTTCACTTTTTTGCAGTTTTACTTGCTTTTCGAGATTTGCTGTTTTGGATTCCATATCCGTAATTCTGGACTTCAGCTCTTCAAGTTCACCTTTACGTGAAAGAATTGAAGTACTTTTCTGTTTCACAGCTCCACCGGTCATGGAGCCGCCCGGATTAACCACATCTCCGTCAATTGTTACGAGCCTCACGCGGTATTGAAGCAGCTTCGCAAGTTCATTGGCACCTTTAAGATCCCGGGCAATAACCACATTGCCAAGCAAGTTCTCGATAGCATGCTGGTGCCTTTCTTCAAATTGTATCAGTGAAGCAGCTTCACCAATAAAGGCAGGGTGGCCTTGAACGGACTGCATTTGCGTGATATTCAGCTTCTTCCCCTTAATTACACTTAAAGGCAGGAAAGTGGCTCTGCCATATGAATTCTTTTTCAAGAATTGAATGGCACTTCTCCCATCCTGTTCATCCTGTACGATGATATGCTGCATGGCACCCCCGAGAGCTGTTTCAATCGCAGTTTCATACTCTTTTGGCACTTGAATTAATTCCGCTACGGCTCCTTCAATTCCCTGCAGCTTGCTGCCTCTTGCTTTCAATACTTCTTTTACCCCTTGGAAGAAGCCCGAAAAGTCCTCTTCCATTTCTTCAAGCATTTCCTGCCTCGATTTTGCCTGCTGCAAATATTGATAAGCCTGATACAAGGTTTTTTCCTGCTTTTGATAATTATTCTTTAATGATTCAAGCTTGCGGTCTTCATTTCTGAATAGATGAACTTGATTTTCTAATTCCTTTTGCAGATTTTCAAGATTTGATTGTATCTTTTGTTTTTTCTCTTCATTTTTCTTGCGGTCAGCAATATATTTTTCATTATCCATTTCAAGCCTTGAACTGCGCTGACCCTGCTGGCTCAGCTGCTGATCAATATTCTGCAATTCATTCCTTGAAGCTGCCTGGCTGTTCAGCACTTCAATATAATCACTTTTCAGCGATTCAATTTTTTCTTCTGTATTTTCACTGAATAGTTTGAGCTGCTCCTGCTTTTCCTTTAAAGCTTTTTGAAGCTTAACTGCTTCTGTCTTCACTTTTCCTCTGAGAGCCGAGTGCTTTTCTTCCTGCTCTTTTAACTCAGCAATCTTCATTGTAAGTTCTCTCATGTTTCTATGAAGCTGGTCTTTATTCTGGCTGGCATTTTTCTTTCGCTCTTTGAGTACTTCTTTTCTGCCTTCCAGCTTTTCCAGCTCTTCACTGGCATGAAGGAGGACATCCTGCAGATCATTTACTGATTCATCAATTGCAGCAATATGCTCCTTTAACTCTTCCATTTTCGCTTCTTTGTTTTGGATAACTGCCGAGAGCTTCATTTCATCTTCCGTATGAAGCTCGAGCTGACGTGAAAGCTGCTCCCATTTTGAATGCAGATCCTCTATCTCATAAACTGTAAGGGCAACCTCTATTTTCTCCAGCTCTTCCTTCTGCTGAAGATAATCTTTTGCGATCGAGGCCTGTATGTTCAAAGGCTCTACCTGGGTTTCCAGTTCATGAAGAATATCATTCACCCTGTTTAAGTTATCCTGGGTTTCAGAAAGCTTGCCTTCCGCCTTTTTCTTTCTTGTCTTGTATTTAAGCACGCCGGCCGCTTCTTCAAATATTATCCGGCGTTCTTCAGCTTTGCTGTTTAGAATTTCTTCAACTCTGCCCTGACTTATGATTGAAAAAGCTTCCCTGCCAAGGCCAGAATCCATAAATAAATCTACGATATCTTTAAGTCTGCATGTTTGTTTATTGATCAGGTATTCACTGTCGCCGGACCGGTAGACCCTTCTTGTAACACTGACTTCGCTATATTCGATCGGCAGACCCTGATCGGCGTTATCAAGCGTCAGCGTCACCTCTGCAAAATTCTGGGCTCTCCGGGAATCACTGCCCGCAAAAATGACGTCCTCCATTTTTGCACCGCGAAGGGACTTAGCTGATTGTTCACCCAATACCCAGCGGATGGCATCAGTTATATTGCTTTTCCCGCTTCCATTCGGACCGACAACTGCTGTGACGCCTGGAACAAAATCAACCGTTATCCGCTCAGCAAACGACTTAAATCCAATAACATCAAGCCTTTTTAAAAACAACCTTGGTCCCCCTCTGTCTCCTCATGTTTCTGCTCTTTGATGTCAGAGTTAGAAAATGTTCACTTTATATGATTTTTTAATACTTCAAGAGCCATTTGGGCCGCATGCTGTTCCGCTTCTTTCTTTGACCGGCCAGTGCCTGTCCCAAGTTCCCTGCCATTTAGAGAAACAGTGGAAACAAATTCACGATTGTGGGCAGGCCCTTTTTCCTGAAGGATTTTATATTCAATTGCACCTGCACCATCCCGCTGCACAAGTTCCTGCAGCTGGCTTTTAAAATCCATCACATGCGAAAAAGCACCTGAATCAATCTTTGGAAAAACAACTTTTTCCAAAAAACCGACAACTGTATCTAATCCTTTATCCAGGTATAATGCACCTATAAAGGCTTCAAATACATCTGCAAGCAGAGCAGGACGGGTTCTTCCTCCTGTCATTTCCTCCCCTTTACCAAGGAGCACCAGGCTGCCAAATGACAATTCGTGGGCAAATGAGACCAGGGATGGTTCGCAGACAACCGCAGCCCTCAGCTTTGTTAATTCACCCTCGCTCATCATCGGATATTTTAAGTAAAGGAATTTTGAAACAGTCAGTTCTAGGACGGCATCACCCAGGAATTCCAGTCTTTCATTGTCTTCATATGGCTTTCTCCGGTGCTCATTCACATAGGATGAATGGGTAAAAGCTTGTTTGAGTAATTTTTCATTTTCAAAGTGAATTCCGATTTCCGTCTGAAATTCTTTAAATTGTTTTTCGATTGCGCGAAATGATTTTCTTTCTTTATCTTTATTGCTGCGCATATTGCATCCACCTTGCTAATATTAATATTCTTCTTGAGTAAAATACTTAAATGGTCTTCCCTAAGTTTACGTAATAAAGAGGGAAAACGCAAAAAAACTTCTATATAGCAATTTTATGTTTCATGGTTACGGCTATTTTCACAGAAGAAAGCCCCGTTATCAAACGGAGCTTTTGAGAAACGTATTTACTGTCCACAGTCACCTGCTGCAGGCTGGAAGCTTTATTCCATGCTGTCCTTTCGATGCTGCAGGTAACACCGGACAGTAAACATCTGAAAAAAATTGCTGCAGTGAGGGGGATTCCCTCACTGCAGAGTGGTTCTACTAACGATTATTGGCTAGCTTTTATGTAATTTACAGCGTCACCGACTGTTGCGATTTTCTCAGCATCATCGTCAGAAATTTCCATGTCGAACTCATCTTCTAATTCCATTACTAATTCTACTACGTCAAGGGAATCAGCACCTAGATCATCTTTGAAAGAAGCCTCCAATTTCACTTCAGACTCTTCAACGCCAAGACGGTCCACGATGATCTTTGTTACACGTTCTAATACTTCTGCCATGCTTGTTCACCTCCCCTCAAGTATTATAGAGTATTTTTAGCCTTTATTGAAAGGTTTTATAAAAAAATTTGCATTACAACCCTGTTACAAATTACATGACCATTCCGCCATCAACATGCAGGGTTTGCCCTGTCATATAACGGCTGTCCTCTGAAGCAAGAAAAACTGCCACATTTGCAATATCTGCAGGATCGCCGAAGCGCGCCAATGGGATTTGCTTTAGCATCTGCTCCCTTACATCCTCGTTCAGCTTATCCGTCATATCAGTTGTGATGAAACCCGGTGCAATGGCATTGACTGTTATCCCTCTTGATGCAAGTTCTTTTGCAGAGGTCTTTGTCAGGCCGATAACCCCCGATTTTGCAGCGACATAATTAGCCTGACCAGGATTGCCGCTGACCCCAACAATGGATGAAATATTGATAATGCGGCCGCTGCGCTGTTTCATCATCTGCCTTGTAACTGCTTTGGTACAAAGGAAAACACCTTTCAGATTAATGTTAATAACATCATCCCATTCGTCTTCCTTCATTCTCATAAGCAGGTTGTCCTTTGTAATCCCTGCATTATTAACCAGAATATCCAGCTTGCCAAACTTTTCTACTGTTTCTTTTACCATGCTTGCCACTGAATCACTGCTGGATACATCGCATTGGATAGCAAATGCATTTCTGCCTAATGCTTTTATTTCATCAACGACTTCGTTCGCCCTAGCCTCACTTCCGGAGTAGTTAACCGCAATATCTGCACCTTGCCTGGCAAGACCCAAAGCGATTTCTCTTCCGATTCCTCGGGAAGCTCCTGTTACTAAAGCGGCTTTTCCCTCTAGCTTCATCTCAATTCCTCCTTCAAGGATTCTGTAACTGACTGGCATGATTCTGCATCTGAAACGGCATACGCTTTAAGGGAACGATCTACCTTTTTCGCTAAGCCTGACAGTACTTTTCCTGGCCCTATTTCAATAAATGTATCCACTCCAAGCTCCATCATCCTGCGGATTGAATCCTCCCAGAGTACAGGAGAATACAGCTGTTCAATTAATCTGCCATTTATTTCTGAAGCCGATGTCATTTCAGAGGCGGTTACATTGGCAATGACAGGAACCTTTGCATCCTTAATCTCAATTTCGTCAAGGATTTCCCTGAACTTCTCCGCTGCAGGCTTCATTAAATGGGAATGGAAAGGGCCGCTTACCTCCAGTGGAAGCACACGCTTGGCACCTTCTTCTTTGGCCTTTGCAGAAGCCAGTTCTACTCCTGCTTTTGAACCTGAAATGACAATTTGTCCAGGACAGTTCAAGTTTGCAAGCTGAACCGGATTTCCTCCTGCAGTAACTTCTTCTGTAACTGCTGTAAGCTTGTCCCTGTCAAGGCCCAATACCGCAGCCATTGTTCCCTCTCCATTAGGAACTGCTTCCTCCATGAATTCCCCCCGCTTACGGACAGCATATACCCCATCCTCAAAGGATATAGCTTCCGCAGCGACTAGCGCAGTATACTCACCAAGGCTATGTCCCGCCACAAAATCGGGTGTTATTCCAGATCTTTTGAAATAATCGAGAATGGCAATGCCGGTGGTCAACAGTGCAGGCTGTGCGTTTGTTGTCAAAGTCAATTTGTCCTGGGGTCCTTCAAAAATAAGTGCCGATAATGAAAAGCCAAGTTTTTGATCGGTCCTTTCAAAAAATGATTTTACTTTTTCATCCTGTTCAGCTAGCGCTTTTCCCATCCCTGCAGTCTGGGACCCCTGCCCAGGGAATAAAAAGGCGATTTTACCCATCGTGTTTCCCCCTAGTTAAAATGTGTTTATTTAAGAGCTGTTTTTTTAGCTTCTTTTTCAACTGCTTCCTTAATCGTATCAGCAACATTGTTTTCGACCATGTTCCTGGTCTGCCTCACTGCACTGAATAAAGCTGTTGCATCTGAAGAACCATGCGCCTTGATAACCGGCGCCTTTAATCCAAATAATCCGGCACCGCCATATTCCGAATAATCCATTTTAGATTTAAGCTGGTATAAATCAGGCTTTAAGGCTGCTGCTGCCAATTTTGTTTTAAAGCTGCTGGTCAGAGCTGTTTTTAGCATTTTAAATACAGATAAAGCAGTACCTTCAATTGTCTTGAGCACCATATTGCCGGTAAAGCCATCCGTCACTACAACATCCGCAGCTCCCTCAAGCAAATCGCGCGCTTCCACATTACCGATAAAATTGATATCCGCCTTCTTCAAGAGATCAAATGTATTTTTTGCCAGCTCATTGCCTTTTTTCTCTTCCGTTCCGATATTTAGAAGGCCTACTCTGGGATTGGCAATACCCCGGACCTTTTCGGTATATATAGATCCCATAATCGCATATTGAAGAAGATGCTCAGGCTTCGCGTCCACATTTGCCCCTACATCGAGCAAAAGGAACCCTTCTCCCCCTATTGTTGGAAGTGTAGGTGATAATGCCGGGCGTTCAATACCCTCAATCCTTCCTACCACAAAAAGACCTGCTGCCATAAGAGCACCCGTGTTTCCTGCGGAAATGCATGCATCCGCCTTACCATCTGTGACAAGCTGCGCTGCAAGCACCATAGAAGCATTTTTCTTTCTGCGTACAGCTCTCACCGGCTCATCATCCGGCAAAATCACTTCATCAGTATGCAAAATGTCAATTCGCTCTTTTGAAGTAAGGTACTGGTTTATTTTTGACTCATCGCCTACAAGGGTAATATGTACATCTTTAAACTCTGCGGCAGCTTTCATTGCCCCAAGGACAATTTCCTTTGGGGCATTGTCGCCTCCCATTGCGTCTATGGCAATTTTCATGATGCTTCATCCTTTAGTGATTATTTTTTTCTGAACATGTCAAATTCGCCCTTAAATACCTGTTCGTTATTCACAAAGCTGTTGACTTCAACCATCGTCCTTCCGCTGTCAATATCAATTGTAAGGACCTTTGCTTTTGCGATGACACGTTCATTTAATCTCACTGGCCTTGTAAATTGAATATTGGCTTTTGCCGTTAATGCCAGCTCATCATTTATTACAGCGACTGCCAGTGAGTTGGCCTGTGCAAACAAGTGGTGGCCCCGGGCTATTCCATTACGCTTGAAGACATGTTCACTTTTTACATCGAAAATGGATATCGCCGTTTTATCCAATTCTATATCTATTATTTCACCGATTATTTCTTCTATTGGTAAAGATCGCACTTCATCCTCAAAACTTTTCTCGGCAACATGCTTGATTCGCTCACGCAATTCCGGAATTGATAATTCCAGCCGATCGAGCCTGATTGTCTGGACACTGACAGAGAACTTGTCCGCAAGTTCCTCGTCCGTGACAAAAGGATTTTCTTTTATTGTGTCCGTTAATAATGTTTGACGTTCTTTTTTGTTTCTTTTCATTAAAACCCCACCGTCCGAGATATTAAGACTAGGTACTAATAGTAGTATATAATCAAAAAAAGCAGATTGCAAGAAAGAACTTTTCCGCAATCCGCTCTGATTACCTTATTTCTAGTCCAGTTTTTCCCCTTCCAGCACTCCCGCTTCCTTTAAATAATGCCGCAAAGGCAGGTACTCATCTGAGTGCCAGAATTCATCGGATTCCACTAGAGTTGATGCATCGTTCCTGGCGGTTTCGAGCGCACGGTAATCATGGACCATATCAGCGACTTTAAATTCCGGGAGCCCGCTTTGTTTTCTTCCGAAAAAGTCTCCAGGACCTCTCAGCTCAAGGTCCTTTTCACTTAGGGCAAAACCATCATTGGTTTCTGTCATGATTTTCATGCGTTCTTTTCCAACTTCCGACTTCGGATCAGCCAGAAGCACACAATAAGATTGTTTATCTCCTCTTCCTACCCTCCCCCTCAGCTGATGCAGCTGTGCAAGTCCAAACCGCTCCGCATCATAGATCACCATCATCGTTGCATTTGGAACATTTACACCCACCTCAACAACCGTCGTCGAAACAAGAACCTGAGTTTCATTACGGCTGAAAGCTTTCATAACACTTTCCTTTTCGTCCGGATGAAGCCTGCCATGCATGAGTCCGACATCATAACGGCCATGAAAATGATGCATCAATGTTGCGTGGACATCTATAGCGTTTTGAACATCCAATTTGTCTGATTCCTCAATAAGCGGGCAGATCACATAAACCTGCTGACCTGCTGAAAGCTCCTTTTCCATAAAACCTAGGACCCTGTCCAGCATATCAGGTTTTGCCCAATAGGTTTCAATTGCTTTTCGTCCTGCCGGCAATTCATCTATGATGGACATATCCATTTCCCCAAAAATAGTAATGGCCAATGTTCTTGGAATTGGCGTTGCAGTCATGAACAGAACATCAGGGTTTTCGCCTTTCTCCCTGAGTATCCGCCGCTGCCCGACCCCGAATCTATGCTGCTCATCGGTAATGACAAGTCCCAATTTATTAAATTCCACTTCATCCTGGATAAGTGCATGTGTGCCTATGAGAACATCAATTTCTCCTTCCTTGAGATGCTGGAGAATTTCTCTTCTGCGTTTTCCTTTTACCGAGCTTGTCAGGAGTTCACATCGCATCCCAAACGGCAAGAGCATCGACTTTAAAGATTCCGCATGCTGCTCTGCCAGGATTTCGGTCGGGACCATTAATGCTCCCTGGAAGCCCGCTGTCCTGCTGGCAAAAAGAGCAATCGCCGCAACTGCCGTTTTGCCGGAACCAACATCCCCCTGTAAGAGCCTGTTCATCCGGTATGGAGATTTCAGATCAGTCATGATCTCATTAACTACTCTTTTTTGTGCTCCGGTTAATGCAAATGGCAGTGAGTCAATGAACTCCATTAGTCTTGAAAGATCATAAGCCTGTGCAACCCCTTTTGACTGCTCTCTTTCAATCTTTCTTAGTGCCTGCATTTTTAACTGAAAATAGAAGAACTCCTCATAAACAAAACGCCGCCTTCCCTGTTTGAGTTCCTGATCATCGGCAGGAAAATGAAGTGATCTCACAGAATCTCGCCTATTTAAAAGTCTATATTGCAATAAATATTTTTCAGGCAAATTTTCTGATATGTCATTCCCATACTGTGAGAAAGCCAGTTTAATAAATCGCCTGATTCCCTTGACTGTGATATTTCCTTTTACAGCGTATACCGGCTCAAAATCCTTATTGTTAGAGGCATTTCCTATTTTAAGTTCACTGGCTGTTATGACCTGCCGATGCTGGTCCCATTTGCCAGTCACCGTAACAGTTTCATTTAATACAATTTTGTTCTTCAAATATGGCTGATTGAACAGGATCACTTGAATAAGATACCGTCCTACAAGCACTCGAACAGTCAGCCTGGAGCGTTTCCTGCCGTAATAAGCAAGTGAAGGTTCACTGTGAACCTTTCCTTCAACCGTCACTCTTTCATCATGCTTCATTTCTGCCAGGTCCTTGAGCCTGTAATCTTCATATCTATATGGAAAATATTCAAGCAAGTCTTTTACAGTGTAAATATTCATTTCAGCCAGTAATTCAGCTGATTCCTCTCCGATGCCTTTGACAGCTGTAACAGACTGGATTAAATTTGGATTCACATTTATTGAACGGCTGCCAATTATATTTTCTTTCAGGCAGTCCGCCACCCCTCCCTGCTCCGTTACTTTTATATACAGGCTTATAAAGCGCCTGCTTTATAACTAGCACATTGTGATTTAAAAATGCAAGAAAGTAAACTTTAAACAAAAAATTCATGCTTCAAAAGCATTAATTAAATGTTGAAAATGGACAAAAGCGAAGGCTTGGCCCTCGCTTTGTTTATTATTTATTGGTTATTCAATTGCGAAAATGAAAGAGTATAGAGGCTGTTTTCCATCATGAAGCTCGACCTCAAGATCTTCATATTTATCTTTAATATAGCTGATAAGTGAGTCTACTTCCTCTTCTGCTGCATCTTCACCTTTTAAGACGGTAATGATTTCAGAGTCATCGTCGATCATTCCTTCAAGAAGATCTTTGGCAGCCTGTACTCTATCCTTGTTTTTCACAACAATTTTCCCGTCTGCAATGCCCATGAAATCATCTTTTTCAATCTCAAGGCCATCGATGCTTGTATCACGGACAGCAAACGTAATTTGGCCTGTTTTCACATGCTGAAGAGCATCTGTCATGCCTTCTTCGTTTTCTGCAAGTTCAGCACTTGGATTAAAGGCAAGAAGTGCCGCCATTCCCTGTGGAACGGTCTTTGAAGGAACAACCACTGCTTCTTCTTCAGTCACTTCTGCAGCCTGCTGTGCAGCCATGATGATATTTTTATTGTTTGGCAAAATGATTACTTTTTTTGCATTTACTTCTTTGATGGCTTTTACGATATCTTCCGTGCTGGGATTCATTGTCTGCCCGCCCTCAATGACAGCATGTGCACCGATGCTTCGGAAAAGATCTGCGATGCCGTTGCCCATTGATACTGTCACAATTCCGTACTCCTGCTTTTCTTTTGGCTTAGCCTGAGCCGCCAAAGGTGTAGGAACATCTTCGACCAAGTTGGTGTGCTGCTGGCGCATGTTTTCAATCTTCATATTGATTAAACTGCCATAGCGCTGTCCGTATGTCAGGCAATCTCCCGGCTTTTCAGAGTGGATATGTACTTTTACAAGCTGCTCATCCGCAATCACCAGAAGTGAGTCGCCATATTGGCTTAAGTCCTGGCGGAACCTGTCTTCTGAAAAAGGATTAGCAGAAATTTTTTCATCTTCAAATTTGACCATAAATTCAGTGCAATAACCGAACTCAATATCCTCCGTGTTCATAAAACTGTGAACATTTTTATGGTGTTCTGCGCTAACCAGGTCATCCATCTTTGGAAGGGCTGCCGGTGTATCAGGAAGTTTTTCGCCCTTTAGCTCGGCAAGGAATCCTTCATATACAAAAACAAGGCCCTGGCCGCCGCTGTCTACAACCCCTACTTCTTTTAAGACTGGAAGAAGATCTGGAGTGCGGTTTAGGGAAGCCCTTGCTTCTTTTAAAACTTCCTCCATAATCACGATAATATCATCTTCATGATTCGCAGCCTGAACCGCTTTCTTAGCGGAATCTTTTGCAACAGTAAGGATCGTTCCTTCAACCGGCTTCATCACAGCTTTATATGCCGTCTCTACCCCAGAATTCAGAGCATCAGCAAACTCTTTTCCGTTGATAGAAGCTTTATGTTCAATCGCTTTTGAGAAGCCTCGGAACAGCTGGGAGAGAATTACACCCGAGTTCCCCCGTGCCCCCATCAGCAAACCTTTGGAAAGAGCAGAGCCTACCTTTCCAATATGCTCCTGGATATTAGCTTTAACTTCCTTTGCTCCGGAAGTCATTGACAAATTCATGTTGGTTCCTGTGTCTCCATCAGGAACAGGGAAAACATTTAACGCATCCACTAATTTTGCATTAGCAGATAAATGGTTCGCTCCTTGTATGACCATTTCGGCAAAAAGCTTCCCATCTAAATCTTTTTTTGACACAAGTCTTTCCTCCTCACTACGGGTTCGTTACTCGAACTCCCTGAACGTAAATATTTACCGAGTCAGTGCTTAGCCCAACTGTTTTATCAAGGGTGTATTTCACTTTAGATTGCACATTGTGGGCAACCTCGGAAATTTTCGTTCCGTAACTTACAATAATATACATATCGATATGTACTTCATCTTCTTCCTGGCGGACAATTACACCACGGGTAAAATTCTCTTTTCGCAGTATATCTGTAAGGCCATCCTTAATTTGATTTTTAGAGGCCATTCCTACGATGCCGTAGCAGTCAACTGCTGCTCCGCCTGCGATTGTTGCAATTACATCATTAGAGATATCAATTTGCCCGAAATTTGTTTTTAATTCGATGGACATGGTTCGTTCCCCCTTTGGAAATTGCTTTTCATAAAAGCTTCTTCAAGCACTCCCGCTTAACGATAGTGCTGGCTTTCCCCTGAATTGCACTGAAGGCTAAGCCTGCCGGCAAAAGACAATTCACCTATTTTAGCTGGGCAGCGATCTTTCTAACTTCAAAGCGTAAAGCATACCTTATAATATTTTACTATATGGGCTGTGATATTGAAAGTCATACTTCTCCATCTCTATTATAGCTCATGTTCCATCCCCCTATGTCAAGGAAATTTTCTTGAAAGCAAACTATTGCAATCAGAAGGGTTGTATGATAAATTATTAAAGTATCTTTTAATGTCGAAACCCGCAAAGGGATTCCGCATTAATTCAGTTGGATGAATCTGACTATTGCAGATGAAAGCATTGAAAAATAGTTTCAGCTTATGCTTTTAGTAAGGAGGGAAACATACATGCCACGCAAATGTGTAGTAACTGGTAAAAAAACAACTTCAGGTAACGCACGTTCTCACGCAATGAACGCTAACAAGCGCACTTGGGGTGCTAACCTTCAAAAGGTACGTATTCTTGTAGACGGTAAACCTAAACGTGTTTGGGTTTCTGCAAGAGCACTTAAATCAGGTAAAGTTGAGCGCGTTTAACATGCTCAGGGACATCCCTTTTGGATGTCCTTTTTATTTTCCTTTTTTGACCCACTATCATTCTCCCCCATTTAGACAAAAAATAAAAGCACCCCAGGTGAGGTGCCAAGTTTTGATGCTATTTTCTTTTTAATTTATGGGTGTCTACCCCTTTTTGAAGGTCCCTAACATGGCACGCACAATGCCCCCTAAAAATTTAGGAAGTTTGATTGTATAAAATCTCATTACTCGTGTCCCTCCTCACGATCTTACGCATCCATTCTGTCCTTAAATCGTCTTTACCATCTTATTCAAATAATGAAAGATGAGTACTCATGATTACAAAAAATGATCAGAAAGCAATTCATGCTAAGACTCTTTTCCAGCTTACCCGCATCTTGCAGGGCAGCACCGGCCCGGCACTTAATCCTTGCTTCTTACAACCATTAATATGCCTTCAGTAAAAGAAAAAGTACCACAATCATCAATAAGTTCATTACTGATACAAAGAGTAGAACCGGCAGAGACGGTCCGATCTGTCAGCGGATACTTGAAATTTCTTAGGGTGAGGCCTTTAATTTCCATAGTGATCGGAACAAAAGAAATGTATTTGAAATTTGAATGCTGCTTTATGCTGTATTTACCTGGAGCCTTAACATAAATCTTATTCGTTTTGTCAATAATTTCGACTGGAACAAAGACTTCCGCAAGTGCAGGCTTTATTAACAGCTGAATATTTGCAAATAAGTGGTCAAGTCTGCCTCCTGTGGCTCCAAGCAAACGGACTTTTTCAGGTTTTTGGCCAAGTGCCCAATTCAGGGCAAGCTCCATGTCCGTTTCGTCCTTCTCCGGCTTGAACCTGTTCAGCTCTTTTACATTTTCTTCAATGATTAAAAGCTCTTCATTTGACACCGAATCAAAATCACCAAATGCCATTTTTGGCTGAATGCCACTTTGAATTAGAGTAAGCACCCCTCTGTCTACTCCGACCCAAATATCAGCTGTATTACTGAACGAATGCAGATCAGGCAGCAAGTCATCTGGGCCGCCAGCTAAAATATTAATAATCATTTTACATTGCTCCATTCATTTATGTATCTTAAATGACAAAAAGCCAGCTGTATTCCAGCTGACCTTTTTTATTGCGAACCCTTTAAAGCAGCAATCGCCGCTGCTCTGTCTTTCTGATTATAAATTGCCGACCCGGCAACCAGAACATTGGCTCCAGCTTCAATGCACAATCGGGCTGTTTCTTCATTCACTCCGCCGTCCACTTCAATTTCAATATTTAGACCTTTTGCGTCTGCCAATTCCTTAACGGCTGCAATCTTAGGTAGAACGGCTGGGATGAATTTTTGCCCTCCAAAACCAGGATTAACAGACATAAGCAATACCATATCAATATCTTCGATAACATGCTCTATCATATTAACGGGTGTAGCTGGATTAAGAACCACTCCTGCCTTGACGCCAAAGGATTTAATAAAATGAACCGTTCTATGAAGGTGCTTGCATGCTTCTGCATGAACAGTGATGTAATCGGCCCCCGCATTAGCAAATGCCTCAATGTAGCTATCCGGATCTTCTATCATCAAATGAACGTCAAGGGGCAGCTTTGTTACAGGACGGATGGCATCAACTATTAATGGACCAATTGTAATATTCGGCACGAAATGGCCGTCCATTACATCCACATGAATATAATCAGCGCCGCCGCGTTCAACATCTTTAATCTCTTCTCCCAATTTAGAAAAGTCTGCCGATAAAATAGAAGGTGCGATTTTTACCATGAATTAATACCTCGGCTTTCTATCTTTGATTTCCTGCAGAAAGGTTTTGTAATGTTCATACCTGTAGGATGGAATTTCACCGTTTTCACAGGCGGCCTTTACAGCGCATTTAGGCTCCGCCATGTGCAGGCATCCTCTAAATTTGCAAAGTTCGCTTTTGTCCTGAATTTCAGGGAAGCAATAATTGAGATCCTCCAGTTCAATATCTGTGAATTCAAGTGAGCTGAATCCCGGGGTATCAGCAACAAGCCCTTTTCCAACCTCGATCAGCTCTACATGCCTGGTCGTATGCTTTCCCCTGCCCAAATGTGAAGAAATGTCATTTGTTTTCAGCTCCAGGTCAGGTCTTAAAACGTTTAACAAAGAAGATTTCCCCACCCCTGACTGTCCGGCAAAAACAGATATCTCACCTTCCAGATAGGGCATCAGATCTTTAACGCCTTCTTCTGTCTCAGAGGAAGTCAGCAAAACATCATAGCCGGCTTTGCGGTAATCTGAAGCATATTGCTGAATTTTCCTATACTCAGTTTCGTCCGCCAGGTCAATTTTAGTAATGCAGATGAGCGGCTTAATATGATTGAATTCAACCAGCACCAGGAAACGATCCAGAAGGGATGTGCTAAAGCCCGGTTCAACAGCTGAGAATACAAGAATGGCCTGATCAACATTGGCAATCGGCGGACGAATCAGCTCGTTTTTCCGTTCCTTTACTTCTAAGATGTATCCTTCTGTATTATTTTCTGCCTGAAACACTACTTCATCACCGACTAGCGGTGTGACTTTATTTTTCCTGAAAACTCCGCGTCCGCGGCACTGAATGGTTTCATTTCCGCTTAAAACATAATAAAACCCTGCTAAGGCTTTAATAATTTTGCCCTCAGGCATAGCAACACTCCTAGCTTATGATTCTTCATCCGGATAAGGTATTTCCTTTTCCTCAAAAACCTGGCCATCCCGCAGAACCTTATAAGTGGCATTCTGTCCAGGAGCTATTGTCAGATCAATTGGTATTACCACATCTTCATATATTAGCTCTGTATGCATTGGTTCAGAACCTGTATTATTCATATCCTTAATGATAATCTGAACTTCATTCGGCTCACCTTCGGCGGCAGGCTCATACGGTACGCTGATCTCAATATTTTCAGTCTTAGGAAGGAGTTCTTTTTTTCCTTTTGAAAGAACCACCGTCACCTTCTGTCCCCTTGTCAGATTTGTGCCTGGTGCCGGGTCCTGTTTGATGACCAGCCCTTCAGGGACTTCTTCATGGTACTCTTCTTCCCCATATTCCACTTTCAATCCGGAAGATTCTTCGTACTCCTGCAGACCCTTTTCGTTATAGCCGCGTAAATCTTTTAATCCTATCGGCGCAGGGCCTTTGCTGACGGTGAAAATCAATTCCGTATCCTCAGGAACGACGAGATCGCCTTCTGATAAGTTTTGATCCAGGATGGTCCCAGCCGGCTCACTATCATTAGTTTCTTCGTTTTTTTCAATGCTTTTAAAATTTTTGCTGTCAAGCAGGCGGACAACATCATCATATTGCCTGCCCTCGTAATCTGCTAATTCAAATTTTTCCTTGCCAGAGCTTTCATAGATATCAATGGACGTTCCCTCTTTGACAGTCCTGCCTGCTTTCGGATCTGTTTTAACTACCAGGCCTTCTTCAACCTCAGGGTCACTGATCGGCTTTGTATCCCTGACCGTAAACCCAGCGGCAATCAGCTCTGCAACTGCATCTTCCACCTCTTTGCCGGACACATCCGGAACCTGAACATCCTTTGGCTCCATAAGATCAGGAAAAACGGTTATGGCCAGGATTGCTGTCACAATCAGAAACATAAAAACTGATACGAGAATTATCGGCCATTTCTTTTTCTTCTTTTTTTCCTTTTTCTTTTCAGGGAGAGGTTTTGCTGCAGGCTGCGTGTCGCCCTTCAGGTCCTTTGCATGCACAAGGGTTTCGTCCATACTTTGGTATGAGCGGTCATCTGTAATAACAGGGATAGCTTTTGTAGCATCATCGTCAATCGGCACTATAAACTTTTTTTCATGAAGCCTTTCGGGCTCAAGAGCTGTTCTGATATCTTCTTCCATTTCTTCAACGGAATCATACCTGTGGAAAGGATCTTTAGCGGTCGCTTTTAGAACGATATTTTCAACACTTTGCGGTATGGATGGATTCCACCTCTTAAGTGAAGGCGTTTCCGATTGCAAATGTTTGAGTGCTATTGATACCGCAGATTCGCCCGAGAAAGGAAGCCTGCCTGTCAACAGCTCAAACATAACAATGCCAAGGGAATAGATATCAGACTTTCTGTTGGCCATTCCCCCTCTGGCCTGTTCAGGTGAAAGATAATGAACAGAGCCTAACACTGAATTGGTCTGGGTTATGCTGGTAGCGCTTAATGCCATGGCAATCCCAAAATCAGTAATCTTAACATTACCATGCCTGTCTATCAAAATATTATGCGGTTTTATATCCCGGTGTATGATATGGTTTTGATGTGCATGAGATATGGCTGAAGTCAGCTGTTTCAAAATTTCCAGGGCATCATCTATGCGAATAGGGCTGTTTTGCTGTATGTATTGCTTTAACGTTTGTCCATCTACATATTCCATCACAATATAGTAGATTGTATCCTCCTCGCCAACATCATAGATATTGACGATATTCGGGTGGGCTAAGCTGGTAGCAGACTGGGCTTCACGATGAAAACGGCGGATAAATTCTTCATCTTCGGCAAAGTCCATCCGAAGCACTTTCACCGCTACATCACGATCAAGAATCATATCATGGGCCAGGTAGACATTCGCCATGCCGCCTCCGCCAATCATATCAATAATCTTATAGCGGCCGCTTAATCTTCTTCCCTTAATCATCATTAATCATCCCGCTCTCATTGCTTTCATAATACTCAGCAATCACGAGCGTAATATTATCTTCGCCGCCATTATCATTGGCCTTTTCAATCAGCACAGAGGCTTTTTCTTCCAGTGTGCCTCCACTATTAAGGATTTCACTCATTTCTGCCACAGACACCTTGTTGGACAATCCGTCAGAGCATAATAATAGTAAGTCGCCTTCTTCGAATGTAATTGTTTTAATATCCATCTCAACAGCTGATTCCGTTCCCAATGCTCTCAGCAGCACATTTTTTCTTGGATGATGCTCGGCATCTTCCTTTGTAATCTGCCCTGACCTTACAAGTTCATTCACCAGGGAATGGTCTTCCGTCAGCTGCTGAAAACCTGATTCATTTAAAATATAACATCTGCTGTCGCCGATATTCGCAATAGTCGCAAAACGGTCGGTACATATCGCAGCAACAACAGTAGTGCCCATACCTTCGCATTGTTCATTCACTTTCGAATGCTCATAAAGAATGGTGTTGACCTCTGCAATATGCTTCTGCAGCCACCCTTCAGCCTCATCGGCAGTCTGAAAGTCATCTGTCTGATCCCATAATCCTTTTAAGCTTGTTAAGGTCATTTCGCTTGCCACATCGCCGGCACGGTGACCGCCCATGCCATCTGCTACGATGGCAAGGCGCTGCCCCCTGCTGTTCATATAGATGCCGCCATTATCTTCATTATGCTGCCTGACTTTGCCCCTATCTGTCATAAAAACAGCTTTCATTCTGTCACCTCGTCTCCTCTTTTCGCTCCTTTGCACGAAGTTGTCCGCATGCTGCATCTATATCATGACCGTGCTCCCTGCGAATGGTTACATTAATGCCGTGGTTCTTCAGTGTCTTTTCAAAAGCAAAAATTTGATCTTTGGGTGTCCTCACATAATCTCGTTCAGGCACATAGTTTACTGGAATCAGGTTAACATGGCACTTCATATTTTTTATTAACTTTGCCAGCTCTTCGGCATGTTCCACCTGGTCATTGACCCCTCCGAATAAGCCATATTCGAAACTCACCCGTCTGCCTGTTTTATTTATATAGTACCTGATTGAATCCATAAGGTCCGGCAGCTTATAAGCTCTATTTATCGGCATCAGGCGGCTTCTGATTTCGGTGTTTGGAGCATGTAATGAGATCGCGAAATTGATCTGCATATTTTCATCTGCAAATTTATAGATTTTTGGGATGATTCCGCTAGTCGAAACAGTGATATGGCGTGCACCGATATTCAGCCCTTTATCATGGTTGATTATCTTCAGGAATGACAGCATACTGTCATAATTATCAAATGGCTCACCGATCCCCATAATAACAACCGAGCTGACCCGTTCATCTGTCTCATCTAGTGCTTGTTGTACTTTTACGACCTGAGCAACGATTTCTCCTGCTTCAAGATTACGTTTTAATCCGCCTAAAGTTGAAGCACAAAATGTACAGCCGATTCGGCAGCCCACCTGAGTAGTTACACATACTGAATTCCCATAGTCATGCCTCATCAGTACAGTTTCAATGGAATAGCCATCATGAAGTTCAAATAAAAATTTAATTGTCCCATCAGCTGACTCCTGCTGAATGATCGTTTTAAGAGTTGTCAGCGAAAAATTTGCTGATAGCGTATCTCTTAACCCTTTTGACAGGTTCGTCATATCCTCAAATGACGTGACTCTTTTTGTGTAAAGCCAATCGAAAATTTGCTCAGCCCTGAAAGCTTTCTCATTATTTTCTTTAAGCCAATCCTTCAGCTCATGCAGCTGTATAGTATAAATGGATGGTTTTTGTTCGGCTTCTGTTATTTTCTCTGCTGCATTTTGTTCCATTTATTGCACCTTCTTTCTCAGACAGGCTATATAAAACCCGTCCGAACCAATATCCTGCGGTAAAATCTGCAGTTCAAAGCCATCTATTAATGGAGCAATCGCATTAGGCATCCGCTCCTGAACAGATAGATCTCCCTCAAATTCCGCATTGTCCTTTAAAAACGCGTGAACAACATGCTGATTTTCTTCTTTGTCCACTGTACATGTACTATAAACAAGAATACCACCTTTTTTCAGTAAAGGTGAAACGGCATCCAATAGATTCCTCTGAATCTTATGGAGATGATATAAATCTTCTTCTTTTTTGGTGTATTTCATATCAGGCTTTCTTCTCATAACTCCAAGGCCTGAACATGGGGCATCCACTAAAATGCGGTCAAAAGATTCTTTTTCATAATGCTCCTGGACCTTTCTGCTGTCAAGGGCATTTGTTTTTATATTTGTTAGTCCCAGTCTATCGGCATTATCATTGATCAGCCTTACTTTATGCTCGTGAAGGTCCAGTGAAATGACCTGACCGGTATTTTGCAGTTTTTCTGCTATATGTGTCGTTTTACCTCCCGGAGCTGCACAGGCATCCAGGATCTTCTCATCGGGATTTCCTCCAAGGGCATAAGCAGCAAGCATAGAGCTTTCATCCTGAATAGTAATCAGCCCATCCTTGAAGACACGGGAATTGGCCAGGTTGCCTCTTAAACATTTAATGGCAACTGGAATAAACGGACTTGGCTCCACTTCAAATCCCTCTTCCTGAAGAAGTGACAGGCACTCCTCCCTTGAAGCCTTTACCTCATTTACCCTTGCCGTCTGCAGCGGGGCAGTTAAGTTTATTTCACACATTTTCTTTGTTTCTTCAAATCCAAGCTGATCGGCCCATCTTTTTACAAGCCATTCGGGATGGCTGGTCTCAATGGAGAGGCGCTTCATCCTGTCTTCAATTTGTTCGGGATCCGGAAGCCCCTTCCTCTGAATGTTTCTCAGCACACCGTTGACCATGCCGGAAATCCCTTTATGCCCTCTTCGTTTTGCTATTTCTACTGCCTCGTAAATTGCTGCCCGGTCAGGAATTTTGTCAAGATAAACCATCTGATACAGTGTCAGCCTCAAGAGCTGATTTACCCAGCTTTCGATTTTTTTATTGCCTGCCAAAAAGGGCTTCAGGTAAAAATCGAGTGTCATCCGGCGCTGCAGGGTACCATATGTCAGTTCGGTAAGCAGTCCAATGTCCTTCTGGTCAATTTCATTCTTTTTTATGGCGTTATTCAGTAAAAGATTGCTGTAGGACTGATTTTTTTCAATCGACTCAAGAAGCTCAAGTGCCGTTTCTCTAACATTTTTCGTCTTTTGTTTTTTCATTCGGTGTCTCCCAGACGGCCGCCGGCAGTCAGATTGGATCCTGCACCTCTTAAGAATTGTTCTGCTGGCATCTTTTTCTTTCCTGAAGGCTGCAGTTCAGTAATTTTAACGGCTGTATCATTCCCAGCCGCCACAACGATTCCGTCTTCCTCAAGCCTGATGATTGTTCCCGGCTCTTCGCTTTTAGCATGTTTGACTTTCTTTGAATTCCAGATTTTAACCACTTTGCCGTCAAATGTTGTATAAGCAACCGGCCATGGATTTAACCCTCTAATGTGGTTATAGATTTCTTCTCCGGTTTTGCTCCAGTCGATTTTTTCCTGTTCTCTTTTAATGTTATAGGCAAAAGTGGCTTCTTCTTCATTTTGCCTGATGGGATTCAGTTCACCATTAAGCAGCTTTGGAAGGGTTTCAGACAAAAGCCTGGATCCTGCCTCGCTAAGTTTATCGTGAAGAGTGCCAACTGTATCTGTTTCAGTAATCGGCACCTCTACTTGTGTTAATATATCGCCGGCATCCAGCTTTTCAGCCATATACATAATGGTGATTCCTGTTTTTTCTTTCCCCTGCAGAATGGAGTAATGAATGGGTGCACCGCCCCGCAATTCCGGAAGCAATGATGCATGTACATTTATACATCCAAACTTAGGCGCATCCAGAAGCTCCTTCGGCAAAATTTGCCCAAACGCCGCTGTGACGACAAGGTCAGGCTTAAGAGCAAGAACTTTCTCCAGCTCTTCCGGCTGGCGGATTTTTTCGGGCTGATACACAGGGATGCCCTGTTTTTCAGCTTCGACTTTTACAGGAGGGGGAGTAATGACCTTTTTCCTTCCAACCGGCCTGTCAGGCTGAGTAACCACTCCGATCACTTCATATCCGTCCTCTATTATTTGCTTTAGTACCGGCACTGAAAAATCGGGTGTGCCCATAAAAACGATTTTTGTCATTCAGCTTCCAATCCTTCCAATTCTTCTTCATTCAAGTATCTTGTTACTTTTGAGGTAAATAGCACCCCATGCAAATGATCAATTTCATGGAGGATTGCTCTTGCCAGGAAATCCTCAGCCTCCAGGGTAAAAAATTTCCCTTTGCGGTTCTGCGCCTTTATTTTGACATATACAGGCCTTGTAACTTCACCATATAACCCTGGAAAACTCAAGCACCCCTCAGGGCCTGTCTGCTTCCCATCCGTTTCAAGAATTACCGGATTGATCATTTCAATTGTTCCAAACTCATCATCTATATCAACAATGGCAATTTGCAGCTTTTGCCCAATTTGCGGAGCAGCAAGCCCGACACCATCGAATTCAAGCATCGTATCATACATATCATTTAACAATTTGCCAAGCTTCTTATCAAATACTTTGACTGGTTCGCATTCTGCTTCCAGAATTTCAGCCGGATAAGTAACAATTTTTTTAACCGCCAAAACATTTCCTCCATTTTTATCTATTTTCAACCAATTTGGGTTTATTCATAACCAGAAAAGCAGAAGCGACTTGAGGTACTCCTTATAAAAGATGACTCTTGTAGAAACTACATTAAAATATATGGATTCAGGTCAATTGAGACGGTTAGGCCCCCGGCAGAAATTTCCTGCTGGTAATTATCCAGAATCTTTTTCAGCGTCTGGCCAAGTTCCGGCTCCCGCTTGTATTTTATCAGACATTGATACCGATATCTATTATTGATCCGCGGTATTGGGGAGGCAACCGGACCAAGAACAATGCTCTCTGCAGATAATTTTGACTGAATGTACTGCGTGATCTTCTCGGTTACCGAAACAGCCTTCATTAATTCCTCGTGGCTGACGGTGACAAGGGAGATATAGAAGAAAGGAGGATATCTATGGATTTTGCGGGCCATCATTTCTCTATCATAAAATTTATCGTAATCCTGCTCCCCCGCCAGCTCAATACTATAATGTTCAGGCGTGTAGGTCTGAATGATTACCTCACCCTCTAATTCATGCCTCCCGGCTCGCCCGCTTACCTGTGTCAGCAGCTGAAAGGTTTTTTCAGAAGAGCGGAAATCAGGCAAGTGCAGCATGGTGTCTGCCGAGAGGACGCCCACTAAGGTAATATTGGGGAAATCAAGGCCTTTAGCAATCATCTGAGTCCCAAGAAGAATATCTGCATGTCCTTCCTGGAATTGATCGAGGAGCTTTTCATGTGCACCCTTCCTGCTGGTAGTGTCGACATCCATCCGGATTACCTTCGCTTCTGGCAGAATCTTTGCCAATTCCTCTTCCACTTTCTGCGTACCGGTCCCAAAATAGCGGATATGCTCACTTTCACATTCCGGGCATGCATTCGGAACCAATGCTTCATAGCCGCAGTAATGGCATTTCATCTGCTGGTTATAACGATGATACGTCAAAGATATATCACAATGCGGACAATTAATAACATATCCGCAATCCCTGCACATTACAAATGAGGAGTGTCCTCTTTTATTTAAAAATAAAACAATCTGCTCCTTTTTTCCAAGACGGTCTTTTATTTTTGCAAGGAGTTTCCTGGAGAACATAGACCGGTTTCCTTCTCGCAGCTCTTCCCGCATATCAATGATATCAACTGCAGGGAGAGCCTGATTGTTCATTCTGTTTTCGAGAGTGAGGAGATGGTAAACTCCTTTTTGTGCCCGCGCGAAAGATTCCAATGAGGGAGTTGCACTGCCGAGCACCACAGGACATTTATAATTTTCCGCTCTTTTGATGGCAACGTCCCTTGCATGGTATCTTGGGTTTTCTTCCTGTTTATAGCTGGTTTCGTGCTCTTCATCAATTATAATAATTCCGAGGTTTTCAAAGGGGGCAAAGATCGCCGACCGGGCTCCGACAACAACCTTGACTTCCTTCCGCTGAATCTTTCTCCATTCATCATACTTTTCTCCCGCTGAAAGGCCGCTGTGCATAACCGCAACCTGATCGCCAAACCTTCCTTTAAAGCGTTTGACCATCTGCGGAGTTAAGGAAATCTCAGGCACAAGGACAATGGCTTCTTTGCCATCCTTAAGCACCCGCTGGATGGATTGCAGATAAACCTCCGTTTTTCCGCTTCCTGTTACCCCATAAAGCAAAAAGGTTTCATGCCTGTTATCTTCAATAGAATCAAGGATGGGGATAATGGCTTTTCTTTGTCCATCAGTCAAAGAGAGCGGTTCGGTTCTTTGGAATTCACGGTCTCCAAAAGGATTGCGGTAAATTTCAACGTCCTTCTGGCCAAGCAGCCCTTTTTGCAAAAGTCCTTTTAACGTGGAAGAGGTGATTCCAAGCAAGGAAAATAACTCCTTCTGATCAACCGGTCCCTCATCCTGAAGGAAATACTCCAGCACTTCCTTTTGCTTAGTTGCATTGCCTGGAAGCTTTTGAAGGTAATCAGTAAGCTCTTTAGCGGCAGCGGCCGCAAAAACCTGCTTGACTTTTTTCTTTTTGACCCGTTCTTTTACCTGGTGAATAATTTCAATATTTCCATTTGATGTTTCCTTCTGAAGAAGCGGTAAAGCACCGCCCTTTACTGCATCATCCCAGGTAATTTCTTCAGCATTCTGAAAAAGTGTGCTTACTTTTTCAGGAAGCAGCTTACGATCTGCATTTTCCGCCATTACGAGCTTCTTTTCATATTTTGCCTTCAATGCTGCAGGCAGCATAGCCTGAAAGGCTGAAATTTTGTAGCATAAAGTTTTTTCTGTCAGCCATTCACCAAGGGTCAAAAGCTCACGATTAAGGACTGGATATAAATCCATCGGTTCTAAAATGGATTTTAACTGCTGAAGATCCGACTCTGCTTTTAATCCTGTAACAAATCCCTGTATTTTCCTCGGCCCAAATGGAACAACCACCCTCATGCCGGGGAAGATGACGCCATTCAGATGAGAGGGTATTTTATAGTCAAACGCCCGGTCAGTCTGTTTGGCAGGAACATCGACAATTACACTTGCTATATTCATTCATGCTCATCCTTTAGCAGCTTCGAGGCTTCTTCAAGAATTTTTTCGGCAACATCCTTTTTAGACATTAGCGGAAGTTTTTCCGATGATTCATCCTTTTTAAAAAATGTAACAATATTAGTGTCAGTTCCAAAGCCTGCACCTTCTGCAGTTACATTATTGGCAACGATCATATCGGCGTTTTTCTTCATTAGCTTGCCCTTTGCATACTCTTCGACCTGTTCGGTTTCTGCCGCAAACCCTATCAGGATTTGCTTCTTCTTTTTTTGTCCCAGCTCGAACAATATATCCTTTGTTCTTTCAAGCTCCAACACTTCATCCCCAGGCTTTTTCTTCATTTTTTGCGCAGAAGTCACCTTTGGACGATAATCGGAGACTGCAGCAGTCTTTATGACAACATCGGCATGATCAAATTCATTTATTGCCGCCTGATACATTTCTTCAGCAGATTCCACCTTTATCAGTTTTAAACCGGCAGGCGCATTAATTGAAACAGGGCCGGATATTAATACAACTTCAGCACCTGCAGAGACGGCAGCTTCCGCTATTGCATAGCCCATTTTCCCCGTAGAATGGTTCGTAATATAACGGACAGGATCAATTTTTTCCCTCGTTGGACCTGCAGTTATGACCACTTTTCGGCCCGTAAACTCCAATCTGGAAGGCTTGAAAAATTCACTGATTGTTTCTGTAATTTTCTCCGGCTCTTCAAGCCTGCCTTTTCCAACATAACCGCATGCAAGATACCCTTCTGAAGGCTCTATGAATCTGCAGCCAAAACCATATAGGGTTTCAATATTTTTTTGGACAGCAGGATGGCTGTACATATGCACATTCATTGCAGGTGCAATCCAGATCGGTGATGATGCTGCCAAAAGGGTTGTTGTGATCATATTATCTGCAATTCCATTGGCAAGCTTCCCAATAACATTTGCTGTAGCCGGGGCAACAAGAATTAAATCTGCCCAATCAGCCAGGTCGATGTGAGCGATAACCTTCGAGTCTTTTTCATCAAAAGTGTCGGTGTAAACATCATGTCTTGAAAGGGCCTGAAATGTTAATGGTGCAACAAAATTAGCTGCCGATTCACTTAGGATAACTTTTACCTTTGCCCCGGCCTGTGTCAGTTTGCTCGTTAAGGCTGCAGCTTTATAAACAGCAATTCCTCCGGTTACACATAATAATATCTTCTTTCCAGTCAGCATTATATGACCCCACCAATCTCAAAAATAATTCTTCTCTATGAAAAACGGCCTGGCTATCTATTTCTATATAAAGCCTGGCCATTAATGGCAATTAGCTTTCATGATAGTTTTATTATGCAAGAAGAGCAGTGAATTTTCATCTAATAAAACCTCAAACAAAAATAACAACCTTTTGAAAGGTTGTTATTCAGCGATTTCACTCGTATGATTCATTGGCTGTTTTTTCGCCCAGGCGGTAATGAAGCTGGTCTGCATGTATTTCCTCAAGTGCTTTGCCCACATTTTTATGTGATTTGTATCTTTCAAGCTGCGGTCTGGCATTAAGCTGAAGCTTGCGGGCCCGCTTGGCAGCAACTGAAACAAGTGAATATTTGGAGTCAATCTTTGTCATTAGAGAATCAATAGAAGGATAAAGCATAATTTATTCTACCTCCAGCATTTTTTTATATTTAGGTTCTACACGTTCCCTGCGGCAGTGTTCAGCTACCACAATGGATTTTATTCTTTCACAGGCCAGATCGATTTGATCATTCTCTACAACATAATCATATAGATTCATCATTTCAATCTCTTCTTTCGCTGCATTCATGCGATTGTTGATGATATCTTCTGTCTCTGTCCCTCTCGTCACGATACGGTTCTTAAGCTCTGATAAACTAGGTGGAACCAGGAAGATGAACAGGCCGTCCGGAAATTTCTCTCGTACCTGGCGGGCACCCTGAACTTCAATTTCAAGGAAAACATCTTTGCCGCGGCCGAGTGTTTCTCTTACATAATCAACCGGCGTTCCGTAGTAGTTCCCGACAAACTCTGCATATTCAAGCAGCTTATCCTGCCTAATGAGCTCTTCAAACTCCTCGCGTGTTTTGAAAAAATAATCAACTCCATTGACTTCTCCCTCCCTCGGAGATCTCGTTGTCATTGAAATAGAATATTCAAACGCAGTATCAGACTGAGCAAATATCTCTTTTCTTACTGTTCCTTTTCCTACACCTGAGGGTCCGGATAGAACGATCAATAACCCTTTTTCTTTCATTTATAAAATCCTACCCTTCCTCAATAATTTCATCACGGTCATTTAATCGGTGCGCGACGGTTTCCGGCTGGACCGCAGACAAAATGACATGGTCACTGTCCATAACTATAACTGCACGGGTGCGCCTGCCATATGTAGCATCTATTAAAGAGCCCCGGTCCCGCGCGTCCTGAATAATCCGTTTTATCGGGGCAGATTCGGGACTGACTATTGATATAATCCGGTTGGCAGAAACAATATTGCCAAAACCGATATTGATCAGTTTAATTGACATTTGGGTCCTCCAATCATCAGTTATTTAGTTTGACCCCCAGAGCCGGAATCTAAACAACTGCTATTCAATATTTTGAACCTGTTCCTTCATTTTTTCCAATAAACTCTTTATTTCAACGACCTCGGCAGCTATATCTGCACTATTTGCCTTGGAGCCGATCGTATTGGCCTCCCGGTTCATTTCCTGCAGAATAAAGTCGAGCTTTCTTCCTGCCGGATCTGTAAGCTGAAGTGTATGCTCAAACTGGCTAATGTGGCTATGCAGCCTTATCAGTTCTTCACTGATATCCGCTTTATCAGCGAATACCGCTACCTCTGTCAAAATTCTCGGTTCATCCACCTGGCCATCAAGAAATTCCTTCATACGCTTATGCAATCTTTCCTGGTAAAGCTGTGCAATCTTTGGTGCATACTCTCTCAGTTTGCTGACACTATTGCTTAAAAGACTAAGATGGCTGCGAAGATCTTTTTCCAGCTCATCGCCCTCTGCTTTCCTCATTTGCATTAACTGCAGGCATGCCTCTTCAGCAGCAGAAAGGACCAGCTGGCTCATTTCCTCATTGCCGGTCTCTTTTTCTTCAATGCTAATTAATTCTTCACGGATGACATCCCCGATGGATAGTTCAGTTTGAATTTGATACTTTGCTTGAATTGCAGTTATGTATTGATAATATTCATCTAATAGTTCCCAGTCAACATTTACTTGCCTGCTGGCCAGGACATCGCCTTCAATGGTGATAAAAACCTCGATTCTTCCTCTTTTGATATGCCTATTAAGCTTTTTCTTTATTTTGTCTTCAATATGCATCAGCTGTCTGGGCATTCTTATTTGAAATTCGGAAAAACGATGATTTACAGTTTTTATTTCAACCGTAATGGAGCCTTGCCCGGAATCTTTCTTGCTTCTGCCATAGCCAGTCATGCTTACTGCCATTTCTCACACTTCCTTTTGGGAAAAGCACAGCTTATAAAAAGCACTCACTTTCAGTTAGCGGCATGATGCCTGTGCAGTTTATGTATAAAAATCAAGTAGTGATGGAGATTTATATGTTTGCGCAAAAAAGAAAGGTAATAGAGTTCTTCTCTACTACCTAAAGGATTATAACATATTTTATTTTGTTTTTCTTGCCAAAAATGTGCCAGCCAGTAAAAATGTTGGAATGGCTGAGAGTCCTGTAATCATAAACCAGTCGCGCAATTCAATAGGGACAGTGTGGAAAATTGGCTGAAGCGGCGGATAGTATATGACAATCAGCACTAAAATCAGGGAAGAGATGACTGCCCAGACTAAATATTTATTGCCAAATGGATTTCTTGAGAACACTGATTTTTCACTTCGGCAATCAAATACATGAATCAGCTGAGCCATTACCAATGTGGCAAAAGCTACTGTCTGCGCGTATGCAAGATGATCCGGATTTGCCCGGTAGGCAAAAATAAACGCCAGTAATGTCACAAGTCCAATTAAAAATCCTCTTGAAACCACTTTCCAGCCAAGCCCTCTTGAAAAGACACCTTCCTTAGGGCTCCTTGGCTTCCGTTTCATCACATTTTCCTCAGGCTGGTCAAGACCCAGAGCCATTGCCGGAAGTCCATCCGTTACGAGGTTCACCCAAAGAATCTGAATTGGCACTAATGGCAGCGGAAGGGCTAGAAGCATAGCAAACAGCATAACCAGAATTTCACCAACATTTGATGCCAGCAAATACCTGATGAACTTGCGGATATTTTCGTAAATATTTCTTCCTTCTTTTATCGCGGCTTTTATGGTAGCAAAATTATCATCAAGCAATACAAGTGCAGATGCCTCTTTAGCAACATCTGTGCCTGTAATGCCCATTGAAATGCCAATATCTGCTGCTTTAATGGCCGGAGCATCATTGACTCCATCACCTGTCATGGCAACGATATGACCTCTATTCTGGAGTGCCTTGACAATTTTCAATTTATGCTCAGGCGATACTCTGGCAAATACTGCGACATCCTCAACCACATCCTCAAGGTCTTCTACAGACATCTCTGCCAGGTCTTTGCCCTGAAGTACTTTGGAACCTTCTGTTAAAATGCCTAACTGTTTGGCAATGGCCTGTGCTGTAATCACATGATCTCCTGTGATCATGATCGTTTTGATTCCTGCTTCCCTGCACTTCTTGACTGCTTCTTTAACCTCCGGCCTTGGCGGATCAATCATCCCCTGCAGCCCGATAAAAGTTAATCCCTTCTCCGCCTCTTTTTCATCAAGAATGACATTTTTAGCTGGGATTTCTTTATAGCCAATCGCGATCGTTCTCAATGCTTGTGATGCCAGATCTTCTATGGCTGCCTGAATTTCACCTGAAAGCTCCCTCGAAAGAATCTGCCGCCTTCCCTCCCAAAGAACCGATTCGCTTTTCCCGACTAAGACATCGGGAGCACCTTTGGTAACAATAAATTGTCTTCCATTATGATCCTTTACCACAACACTCATCATTTTTCTGGCAGAGTCAAACGGAAACTCATTAATAATCTGAAATTGATTCAGCAGACTGCTCCTGTTATAGCCAGCTTTCATGGCTGCTACAAGGAGAGCACCTTCAGTTGGGTCCCCGTCAATCACAAACTCATTATTTTTCTGCTGTATTTCCGCATGGTTGCATAGCATGCCAAACATCAGCATCTGCTGGAGCGCCTTATCACTTTTCGGCTCAATTTGGCTCTCATTTCGATAAAACTGCCCTTGCGGTTCATACCCGACTCCATCTACTCTCCATTCTTTCCCTCCGCTCCAGAGATGGGTGACGGTCATTTTGTTTTGGGTCATGGTTCCGGTTTTGTCTGAACAAATAACAGACGCACAGCCAAGTGTTTCAACTGCAGGAAGCTTCCGTACGATTGCCTTTTTCCTGATCATTCTTTGAACACCAAGCGAGAGCGCCACCGTGACAATGGCAGGCAGCCCTTCGGGAATTGCCGCAACAGCTAATGAGACACCAGCAAGAAACATTGTATATAATTCCTGTCCCTGCATCACACCTGCCGCAACAACGAGAACTGTAAGGAAAATCGCTGCCGTAATGAGGATTTTGCCGAGCTGTTCCAATCTCCGCTGAAGCGGTGTTGTCATGGTTTCGGCATTTTGCAGAAGATCAGCAATTTGTCCCATGGCGGTATTCATTCCTGTACCGACAACTACACCCATTCCGTTGCCGCGGGTCACCATTGTACCCATAAAAGCCATATTTTCCATATCGCCTATAGCAAGGTTTGGTGTTTTCAGGGAACCTGTTCTCTTTTGAACAGGCAGCGACTCTCCCGTTAAGGCAGATTCCTCAATTTCAAGGCTATTGGATTCTACTATTCTTACATCTGCTCCCACTCTGTCACCCGTGGAAAATTTAAGAAGATCCCCAACAGCTACTTCTCTTGACGGAATTTTCTTCCATTCCCCATCCCGAAGCGCAAGTACCTGGGGAGCAGATAACTCTTTAAGTGCACTTAGCGACTTTTCTGCTTTCCTTTCCTGAAAAAAGCCCAGAAACCCATTTATGATTACAATCGCAATAATGGCAATCGCATCAATATATTCACCAAGCAGCCCCGAAATCAAGGTGGCAGCTAATAAAACAAGAACCATGAAATCCTTAAATTGACTAAAAAATAAGAGTAAAGCAGACTGCTTTTCTCCTTCTTTCAATTCATTTAGGCCATATTGTTTATGGCGCTTTTTTACATCATCCTCTGTTAAGCCTGCCTTAATGTCTGTATTTAAGGCTTGCTCAACCTCCCTTTCGTTCATTTCATGGAACTTCATCCGGACATCACACTTCCTCCTTTGTGGTTTGAGAAAAGCCATAGTAGCCTCCGGTGCAGGAATTAAGAACCGAAAAAGAATACCGGGAGCACTCACAGCCAGACTTTAGAAAATCCGCCAAATGGCAGACTATCCTTTTCTGCTAAATCAAGGCAGAGTTGTCCAATCTCTTTCTAAAGAAAGCATATTCAGCCCTGTCCAAAAAAATGCTATTATTAAAAAGAAAAGCGGAAGGCGCCCGCTTATCGGCGACAAGCATAAGACGAGCCGGCTGAAAGGTTGTTTTTTAACCTTTTGGACGGATTGGCTTATGACCTCGAGCCGATGGCGCCTGGAGCTAGACAAAATTAGAAAAGCGGAAGCGCCTTGCTCACCCCCGACAAGCACAAGACGGGGCTGCCGAAAAGGCGTACTTTGCCTTTTTGGAAGATTCGGCTTGTGACCTCGAGGGGGTAGGCGCTGGAGCTGGACAATTATCGAAGTACAAAGATAAAAATTTTAGTCTTATTAGAAAAGCGGAAGGCGCCTGAAAATAGAAAAACCAAGCAATAAAACTTGATTTTTATTTAATAAATGAAAGAATAAGGTATATCTAATGTTATTTTTATAGAAGAGGATGTTCCGATATGTCATTTGATGGTTTGTTCACAAGAGCTATGACGAAAGAGCTTATAGATACTTTAAATGGCGGCAGAATCAATAAGATTCAGCAGCCATATAAAAATGAAATCATTTTAGTTGTGCGGGCAAACGGGAAGAATCACAGGCTTTTGCTGTCAGCCCATCCAAGCTATGCGAGAGTCCAGCTTACGAATGAAACACACGAAAACCCTTCAGAGCCCCCGATGTTCTGCATGCTTTTAAGAAAGCACCTGGAAGGCTACATACTTGAAGATGTCCATCAAATCAGGCTTGACCGTATAATCGTGTTTGAGGTGAAAGGCAGGAATGAGATTGGCGATACATCCTATAAACAGCTGATTGTTGAGATTATGGGCAGGCACAGCAATATTACGCTGGTGGATAAATCCCGCAACATCATTCTCGACAGCATCAAACATGTTTCTTTTGCCGTTAATAGCCATCGTGCCATTTTGCCCGGACAGGAGTATATACTCCCTCCATCTCAGGATAAAATGAATCCCTTCGAGGCGGATGAAGAAGCTTTACTGCGCAAGATTGATTTTAACAGCGGGAAAGTTGATAAACAGCTTGTGGCGGGATTCGCCGGAATCTCCCCGCTATTTGCAAAAGAAGTGATGCACCATGCCGGTCTTGTAAACAGGACAACTCTTCCTAAGAGTTTCCGGCATTTTATCGGCTTGCTGAAAGACCATAGCATCAGGCCCGCCATTACAGAAGGGGAAAATAAAGAAAGCTTTTATTTATTGCCCCTGCAGCATATTAAAGGGGAAAGCAGGGAGTTTAATTCCCTGAGTGAAATGCTGGACCGCTTTTATTTCGGCAAAGCTGAAAGAGACCGGGTCAAACAGCAATCCAATGATCTTGAACGGTTTATAATAAATGAGAAAGAAAAGAATGAGAAGAAGATTGAGAAGTTGAAAATAACCCTTCATGAAGCAGAAAATGCCGATAGACATCAATTATATGGGGAATTGATCACGGCAAATATTTATGCGATTCAAAAGGGGATGAAGGAAGCGGAGGTCATCAATTATTACGATGAAAATGGCGCTTCAGTGATTATTCCTCTGGATCCGCAGAAGACTCCTTCGGAGAATGCACAAAAGTATTTTACAAGATACCAAAAGGCAAAAAATGCCGTTATTGCAGTAAAAGAGCAAATTAAAAAAGCAGAAGAGGAAGCGGCATACTTCGAATCCCTTCTTCAGCAAGTAGAAACGGCATCAACAAGAGACATTGCCGAAATAAGGGAAGAGCTTGCTGAAGGCGGTTATATTCGTGAAAGGCAGAAACGGGGAAACAAGAAACAGCAAAACCTTAAGCCTGTTCTGGACCGTTATACTGCCACTGACGGAACGGAAATTCTAGTCGGTAAAAACAACAAGCAAAATGATTATTTAACGAACAAATTAGCCGGAAGGGATGAAATCTGGCTGCATACAAAAGACATACCTGGTTCACATGTGGTGATCCGAAGCAAAGAGCCGGCAGAAAATACAATTCTTGAAGCTGCATCCCTCGCAGCTTACTTCAGCAAAGCACGCAATTCCAGTTCGGTACCCGTTGACTTCACACAAGTCAGGCACGTGAAAAAACCAAGCGGCGCGAAACCTGGATTTGTCATATATGACAATCAGCAGACTGTTTACGTTACGCCTGATGAAGAAACGGTTCTGTCCTTAAAACAAAACATTTAAATAAATGAAAAAAGCAAGCTCCGATGCTTGCTTTTTTCATTTGACTAAAACTGAGATACTTTTCCCCACTCAGCAGGGTCTTTTCGCCATTCAACCAGCTTCTTCATATCCTCTTCCTGGATAAAGCCCTTTTCAACTGCTGCTTCTGTCATAGCTTCAATATCAGTCAGTGTATATGCTTCAATTTTCTCTTCGGCCAGCATTTGTTTTCCTTTTTCAAGCTGGTATGTGAAGATGGCCGCCACACCCAGCACTTCACAGCCTGCTTCTCTTAAAGCCTTGACAGCAGTAATGGCACTTCCACCTGTTGAGATCAGATCTTCTACAACAACAACCTTCTGGCCTTTATCAGCTTTGCCTTCAATTTGCTTTCCTTTTCCATGGCCCTTGGCCTTGGAGCGGACATAGCACATTGGCAGCTCCATATTGTCACTGACCCAGGCTGCATGCGGAATGCCCGCTGTGGCTGTCCCTGCAATAAGTTCTGCTTCAGGAAATTTGTCCAGAATGATTGCTTGAAGGCCAGCAGCTATTTCTTTTCTAACTTCAGGGTATGACAATGTAAGACGGTTATCGCAATAGATTGGAGCACGCAATCCTGAAGACCATGTAAATGGATCGTTTGGGTTTAATGCAACTGCTTTTATATCTAATAATTTTTCTGCTATTTTACGCTTCATTTAGAATGCCCTCCCAAGATTGCTTGCATTGAATATATTTTTCAAATGGATTTTCCGCTCTGGTAATCG
This sequence comes from Cytobacillus firmus NBRC 15306, assembly GCF_001591465.1. Taxonomy (GTDB): domain Bacteria; phylum Bacillota; class Bacilli; order Bacillales; family Cytobacillaceae; genus Cytobacillus; species Cytobacillus firmus. The sequence continues at coordinate 71,503 of NZ_BCUY01000002.1, read as the reverse complement.
ATCGGCCTACTACAATTGCGGAAGCCCCTTCCTTTCTGGCGAATTCAGGTGTTGCCACTCTTTTCTGATCTCCGGAGTCGTCAGATGAAAGGCGTATTCCCGGTGTTACAGTCAAAAAGGAAGATCCTATTCGCGAACTTATCGCCCTTGCCTCAAAGCTTGAACATACTACGCCATCAAGTCCTGCTTCTTTGGCAAGATTGGCATAATGAAGAACAGATTCGTTTAATGAAGCAGGAATTAATTGCTCTGATTTCATTTGCTGTTCGGATGTGCTTGTCAGCTGCGTCACAGCAATACAAAATGGCCTTTTCCCTGAACTCCCGGCTTCAAGTCCTTCACGTGCTGCTTCCATCATGGCTTTCCCTCCTGCGGCATGTACATTAACCATATCGCAGCCCAGCCCGGCAAGTCGCTTCATGGCACTTTTAACGGTATTAGGAATATCATGAAGCTTGAGATCAAGGAAAATCTCATGCCCTTGTTCTTTTAAATCGTGAACAATGGAAGGCCCCTCCTGGTAAAATAACTCCATGCCTACCTTAAGAAATAACTTTTCATTTTCAAAGTTTTTCAGAAAATGATGTACTTCCATTTTTCCTGGAAAATCAAGAGCAATAATGAGCGGTTTTTTCAAGTTTCTTCCAGCTCCTTCCTGTGCATTCGCTAATATGTTCATACCCTAGCTTCTCAATAAGTTCTGGCAGCTCACCGATAATTTTCGGACACACATAAGGATCTACAAAGTTAGCTGTTCCAACAGCTACTGCACTTGCACCTGCGTAGAAGTATTCGATGACATCCTCTGCAGATTCAATTCCTCCCATGCCGATGATCGGAAGGGATACCTGCTGGCTCACTTCATATATCATCCGGAGTGCGACTGGCTTGATGGCTGGCCCTGAAAGTCCGCCTGATTTATTTGCCAGAATCGGATTGCCGGTTTTTAGATCGATTCTCATGCCAACGAGTGTGTTGATCATCGTTAAACCGTCCGCTCCGCCACCTTCTGCTGCTTTAGCCATTTCTACAATATTTGTGACATTTGGCGAAAGCTTCACATAGACAGGTACTTCAGAAACCTCTTTTACTTTTTTCGTTAGATTTTTTGCAATTTCCGGAATAGTGCCAAATGCAATTCCGCCTGTTTTCACATTCGGGCATGAGATGTTGAGTTCAAGTGCATGTACATTCGGACTTGCAGAGATTTTCCTGGCAACCTCAATATAATCCTCTTCCTGCGAACCGGCTACATTGGCAATGATCGGTACATCAAATTGTTCAAGCCAGACCAGTTCTTCATTCACTACTTTTTCCAGGCCGGGATTCTGCAGCCCAATTGCATTCAGCATCCCTGCAGAGGTCTCAGCCACTCTTGGTGTTGGATTTCCAAAACGGGGCTCAAAGGTTGTCGCCTTTATCATGATTGCGCCCAATTGGCTCAAATCATACAGCTGGCTGAATTCCCTCCCGAAGCCAAAACATCCGGATGCAGGCATGATTGGATTTTTCAATTCCAGCCCAGGCAGACTGACGTTTAATGAATTCATAAAACTACCTCCCCTGCTTTAAAGACCGGTCCGTCACTGCAGACTTTTTTATAACTAAATCCTTCAGGGTCATCCCCTGTATGGCAGACACATGCAAAGCATGCCCCTATGCCGCATCCCATTCGTTCTTCCAATGACAGGAATGCCTTTTTATGAGGAAATTGATTTTCAATCGCCTTCAGCATCGGCGTCGGGCCGCAGGAATATAAAACATCGAAATCAATATTCAACCGATTAATAACATCTGTAACAAAGCCCTTCGTTCCTGCGCTTCCATCAGCTGTAGCCAGGTAGGTCTCGCCCAGCCGGGCAAAATTTTCCTCATAAAATACCGCTCCGGCCGATTGAAATCCCAGGACGTGAATTACCTTAACGCCGCGGTTTACAAGCTGATTTGACAGTTCATATAAAGGGGGGACTCCGATTCCGCCTCCCACAAGAAGTGCTGTATTCCCCCGGCCAGCTTCGCTGATAGGAAACCCATTTCCAAGCGGCCCCAATACATCAGTGTAATCACCGGGCTTTTTTTCTGAAAGTAATGCCGTTCCTCTGCCTTCAGCACGATAAATCATCTTAAACTGGCTTTCATCGGGTGAAATTTCTGCAATGCTGATTGGCCTTCTCAGCATTGGGTCATAGCCCTCTGATATTTTCAAATGGACAAATTGCCCGGGTTCTTTCATTTCATGAACAAGCTCACCTTGAAGGGTGAGCTCGTAAATGTTTTCGGCCAGTTTAATTTGTGATATAACTTTACAATTTTCCTGTCTGATCAAGATAAAACCGCCTCCTGGATTTCTTCTGGCTTATCCATCGCGTCTGCTGAAAAATTCATTGATTCGATAACTTGAAGAATTGCTTCTGCCGTATCAAGTGAGGTTAGACATGGCACGCCATTTTCTACTGATTCTCGGCGGATGCGGAAGCCATCTCTGGCAGGCTGTTTTCCTTTTGTTAAAGTATTAATAACAAATTGCGCTTCGCCATTTTTTATGACATCCAGAAGGTTTGGACCTTCTGACCCGATTTTTCCAGTCACTTTTACAGGAATGCCTGCAGTTTTAAGGAACAAAGCCGTTCCGCTTGTTGCCATTAGCCTGTAGCCGATTGATACAAATCTCTTTGCCAGCTGCAGAGCTTCTTCCTTATCCTTGTCTGCGACAGTCATTAGTACAGTTCCAAACGGCTGAATTTTCATGCCGGAAGCAACAAGGCCTTTATAAAGGGCTTTTTCAAGCGTTGAATCTTTTCCCATAACTTCTCCGGTTGACTTCATTTCAGGCCCTAAAGTGATGTCTACTCTTCTTAATTTCGCAAATGAGAACACCGGTACTTTTACAAACACGCCTTTTCTCTCCGGCAGAAGGCCTGATCCGCAGCCCTGCTGAGCCAAAGTTTGCCCCATGATAACCTTCGTAGCGATTTTGGCCATTGGCACATTTGTAATCTTGCTCAAGAAAGGAACGGTCCGGCTTGAACGCGGATTGACTTCAAGGACATATACTTCCCCTTTTGCCACTACATACTGGATATTCAGGAGTCCTATTATGCCAAGGCCCTTAGCCATCTTCTCGGTATACTCAACAAGCTTGTCTTTGATTGCCTCTGAAATGTTTTGCGGAGGATAGACGGCAATGGAATCTCCTGAGTGTACCCCAGCTCTTTCAATATGCTCCATGATGCCCGGGATGAGCACATTTTCCCCATCCGAAATGGCGTCCACTTCAATTTCCTTCCCAGTCAAATATCGGTCTATTAATACGGGATGCTCCGGGTTTACTTTTACAGCATTTTCCATATAGTATAGAAGTTCATCTTCTTTATAAACGATCTCCATTGCTCTTCCGCCAAGTACATATGATGGTCGGACGACCACTGGATATCCGATTTCACTGGCAATTGCTACTGCCTGCTCCACTGACAGGGCAGTCTTTCCTTTAGGCATCGGGATGCCAAGCTCTGCAAGAGCTTGCTCAAATTTATCCCGGTCTTCTGCCCGGTCTAAGCTTTCAAGCGAAGTTCCCAGAATTTTTACGCCTCTTTCTACCAGATCTGCTGCAAGATTAATAGCCGTTTGTCCGCCAAATTGCACAACTACACCTTCCGGTTTCTCAAGATCGATAATGTGCATGACATCTTCAATCGTTAGCGGCTCAAAATAGAGCTTATCGGAGATGCTGAAGTCAGTAGAGACTGTTTCAGGATTATTATTAATGATGATTGCTTCATATCCTGCTTCCTTAATGGCCCATACCGCGTGAACAGTTGAATAATCAAACTCCACTCCCTGCCCAATCCGGATTGGCCCTGAGCCCAGAACGACAACACTTTTGCGGCCGGATACTTCCGATTCATTCTCATCTTCATAAGTTCCATAGAAATACGGAGTTTCCGATTCAAATTCCGCTGCACATGTATCAACCATTTTATAAACCGGTTCAATCGCATTTTCTTTTCTCCAGCTGTATACTTCCAACTCATTTGAGTCCCACAGCCTGGCAATTACCGGATCGGCAAAGCCCATTTCCTTTGCAGCTTTCCCTGTATCAGGGTCAAAAGGATTTTCAGTTAGTACATTCTCAAAATCTATGATTTTCTTTATCTTATAAAGGAAGAATAAATCAATTTTGCTCCATTCATGGATCGTCTCAATAGTGACTCCCCTTCTGATGGCTTCACCGATGTAAAACAGACGTTCATCTCCGGCTTTACGGATTCGCTTTTCGATCAATTCATCAGAAATTTGGCCGGCATTCTTCAGCTCAAGATGATAAATGTTTGCTTCAAGTGAACGTACTGCTTTCAGGAGAGATTCTTCAAATGTCCGTCCTATCGCCATTACTTCTCCTGTAGCCTTCATTTGGGTGCCAAGCGAACGGTTTGCAGATTCGAACTTATCAAACGGCCAGCGCGGGATTTTTGAGACAATATAATCCAATGCCGGTTCAAAGCAGGCATATGTTTTTCCTGTCACAGGATTCATCATTTCATCAAGTGTCAGTCCTACCGCTATCTTGGCTGCCAGTTTGGCAATCGGATAACCTGTCGCCTTTGAAGCCAGCGCAGATGAGCGGCTTACACGCGGGTTGACTTCGATAATGTAATAATTAAAGCTATCCGGATCTAGCGCCAGCTGCACATTGCATCCTCCTTCAATCTCGAGGGCGCGGATAATTTTTAATGAAGTGTTTCTCAGCAGCTGATATTCACGATCACTCAAAGTTTGGCTTGGCGCTACAACGATTGAATCTCCCGTATGAACCCCTACCGGGTCAAAGTTTTCCATATTGCAGACAACAATCGCATTGTCATTGGAATCCCGCATCACTTCATACTCAATTTCCTTAAAGCCTGCAATGCTCTTTTCAAGCAAACACTGTGTAACAGGGCTGTTCTTTAAGCCGCTCGTCACAATTTCAATCAGATCTTCTTCATCGTGGCAGATGCCCCCGCCTGTTCCCCCCAATGTGAAAGCAGGGCGCACAATGACCGGATAGCCAATCCTGTTTACAAATTCATATGCCTCATCCAGGTTATGAATAATTTCACTTTCAGGCACTGGTTCGCCAAGTTCATTCATCAAGTTTCTAAAAAGGTCCCGGTCTTCCGCCTTTTGGATAGCAGATAATTTTGTACCGAGGATTTCAACCCCGCATTCTTCCAAAACACCTGATTCAGCAAGCTCTACTGCCAGGTTTAATCCCGTCTGTCCCCCAAGAGTTGGAACAAGCGCATCAGGACGTTCTTTCCGGATAATGCGGCTGACGAATTCCACCGTAAGCGGCTCTATATATACCGCGTCAGCAATCTCGGTATCTGTCATAATAGTGGCAGGATTCGAGTTTACAAGAATTACGCGGTAGCCTTCCTCTTTCAAAGCAATGCAGGCCTGTGTTCCGGCATAATCAAACTCTGCTGCCTGCCCGATGACAATTGGTCCTGATCCGATTACTAAAATACTTTTTATATCTGTACGCTTTGACATGCTGCAGCACCTTCCTCTTTATGTGATTCAATCATTTGCAAGAATTGTTCAAATAATCCGTTTGCATCCTCGGGTCCCGGTGAAGCTTCAGGATGATATTGAACAGTGAATGCAGGGACTTCTTTATGCTTTAAGCCTTCAATTGTTCCATCGTTTAAGGCGATATGTGTTACTTCAAGCGGCGTACCAGTTATTGAATTTTCTTCTACTGAGTATCCATGGTTTTGAGATGTTAAAGCGACTTTTCCGGTTTGCAGATCTTTCACCGGATGGTTTGAACCGCGATGGCCAAATTTCAATTTTTCTGTATTGGCACCGCAAGCAAGGGCAAAAAGCTGATGTCCCAGGCAGATTCCGAAAATCGGTACTTTTCCCAGCAGTCCTTTAATCATTGTGATGGCTTCCTCAACATCTTTCGGGTCTCCAGGGCCATTTGAAAGCATAACTCCATCCGGGCTCATGCTGAGTATTTCTTCGGCTGCTGTATTATAAGGCACAACAATCACATCACAATCCCGCTTGTTCAATTCTCTTAAGATCCCGTGTTTCATGCCGAAATCTACAAGGACTACCCTTCTGCCGCGGCCAGGGCTTGGATAAGGTGTCTTAGTTGACACTTGCTTAACCTGATCGTTTCGCAGCTTGGTTGCCCGCAGTTTCTCAATGATTACTTCCGGGTTTTCACTTATGCTGCAAATAGCACCTTTCAGCGTACCATGCTGCCTGATAATTCTTGTTAATTTCCTGGTATCTATGCCAGCAATTCCAGGGATGTTTTTCATCTTAAAATAGTCTTCAATCGATTGTTCATTTCTCCAGTTTGAAGGAAACTCGCACGCTTCTTTCACAATGAAACCGGAGATTGCCGGGGAGATCGATTCAAAATCGTCTCTGTTTATCCCATAATTTCCGATTAAAGGGTATGTCAAGGTTACGATTTGGCCGCAGTAGGATGGGTCAGACAGGATTTCCTGATAACCCGTCATTCCTGTATTGAATACTACTTCTCCAATTGAATTCGTATCACTTCCGAATCCCTTTCCAATAAAAATTGTTCCGTCTTCCAGAATCAGCTGTTTTTTCATGCTTTTACACTCCCTCTGTCCCAAACAATTTTTCCGCCTGCTATTGTCACTACCGGCCAGCCTTTACATTCCCAGCCGGTAAATGGCGTGTTTTTCCCTTTTGATAAGAACTGAGCTGGATCAATCTTTTCCTGACGGTCCAGGTCAAGCAGGACAAGATCTGCTATTTCACCAGCTTCCAATTTCCCTGATTGAATGCCGAATGCCTCTGCTGGCTTTATTGTTAAGTAATCAATCAGCTGCTTTAGTGTGAATATCCCCTTCTCAACGAAGTGGGTGTAAAGAAGCGGAAAGGCTGTTTCAAGTCCGACAATCCCGAAAGGCGCCAGTTCCATCCCCTCTTCTTTTTCTGCTGCTGTATGTGGCGCATGGTCGGTGGCAATAAAATCTATTGTGCCATCCTGCAATCCTTCGATTAAGGCAGCTCTGTCATCTGCTCCTCTTAATGGAGGATTCATTTTAAAGTTAGCATCCAGACCCGGGATATCTTCTTCACATAGAAGGAGGTGATGAGGTGTCACCTCGGCTGTTACCTTGATGCCTGCACGCTTTGCATCTCTTACCACCCTGACAGACTCTTTCGTGCTGATGTGGCAGACATGATAATGGCAGCCGGCAGCCTCGGCAAGAAGAACGTCCCTTGCGATTTGCACTGATTCACAGACAGAAGGAATACCATTTAAACCGTTCTCTTTAGCAAAAATTCCATCATGTACGGAGCCTTTGTTAATGAGGGTATTTTCTTCGCAGTGGGCAACAATCGGCATGTTAAGATCTGCGGCATTCCTCATTGCCTCAAGCATCATGGCTGCTGATTGCACCCCTACTCCATCATCTGTAAAAGCAAACGCCCCAGCTTCCTTCAAAGCTTTAAAATCGGTTAATTCCTGGCCAAGCTCACGGATTGTAATCGATGCATAAGGCAGAACCTTGACCGCCGCAGTCTCATCAATACGGCTGTTCAATTTTTCAAGCTGTTCTTTTGTATCAGGTACCGGCCGGGTATTCGGCATCGCAGCAACGGTTGTGAAACCGCCTTTAGCAGCTGCTCTTGTGCCAGTTTCGATTGTTTCTTTCTTTTCACCGCCTGGTTCACGCAAGTGGATGTGCAGGTCTATAAAACCTGGAGCAACCAGCAATCCTTCTGCATCAATCACTTCCTGCGCCTCTCTCCCCACACCTGCACCTATCTCAGCGATTTTTCCTGACTCTATGTAAATGTCCGTTTTTTCAAAGTTCCCTTCCTTAGTAAGCAACTGGCCATTTTTTATCAATGTTGACATGTTTAGCTCCCCCTTCAATATGTTCAATTGATCGTTTTAATACTGCCATTCGGATGTACACACCATTTTGCATCTGCTTGAAGATCCTGGAACGCCCGCATTCCACTAAACAATCTGCTATTTCAACACCCCGATTTACAGGTGCCGGATGCATAATAATGCTGTTTGGCTTCATTGTTCTTTCACGATCTTCTGTAAGGCCGTATGCCAGGTGGTATTCTTCAGCAGATTGGTCAGCTTTCGATTCATGCCTCTCATGCTGTATTCTCAGCAGCATGACAACATCAGAAGTTTCTATAGCTGTGTCAACATCTTCATACATTCCATTCTCAAGCATTTCTTCATTGAACCATTCTTTTGGACCTGAAAAAACAACCTTTGCACCGAGCCGGACAAGTGCATCTGCATTGGATCTTGCGACACGGCTATGTGCGATATCACCAATGATGGCTACTTTTAATCCTTCAAAGGATCCGAATTCCTGTTTAATCGTCAGCAGATCCAGCAGTGATTGAGTTGGATGGTGCCCGCAGCCATCCCCTGCATTCAGGATGGACACACCGCTTTTGTCTGCCAATTCGTCAAAGTAGCGATCCTCGCTATGGCGGATGACGACTGCATGCACACCAATCGCTTCCAGCGTTTTGACTGTGTCGTATAATGACTCACCCTTGGATACACTTGATGTGCTGACTTCAAAAGGAATTATGTCCAATCCAAGCCGCCTTTCCGCCACTTCAAAGCTGCATTTGGTTCTTGTGCTATTCTCAAAGAAAAGGTTAGCGACAAAAACCTTTTGTTCAGGAGTCCATGTTCCGCCGTTTAAAAAATATTGCGCATCTTCAAGAATTTTATTGATCTCTTTAATTTCCAACTCTGAGGTAGTGAGCAAATGTTTCATTTTTTATCCTCCCCTTCAAAAAAAGCACCCTGCCGATTTGGTCAGGGTGCTGCAAAGTTGAGGCAGCCGGGTATACGGATACACTGATACCGTATAGCCAGGTTTGCCGCCAACACCCTTTTAAGCCTCTCGGGACTTAGTTAAAAAGCATTAAGCTACTTTATTTTTTTTTTTTGGTTTCTGTTTCAAATATATCTTCCTTAGTCTCTTCCCTGCCAGGGAGAATCAGGTTCAGGAGAACACCGCTGATTGCTGCCAGTGCCATTCCTTCCAGTTTGAATGCCCAAATCTCGATGTGAGCTCCCCCAATTCCCAGGACAAGGATGACTGATGCGATAACCAGATTGCGGTTGTTTCCAAAATCCACTTTGCTGTCAACCAGCATTCTTAATCCAGATGAAGCGATGATCCCGAACAGCAGGATTGATACGCCGCCCATTACTGGAGTAGGGATCGAGCTGATCAGTGCTGTCACCTTGCCAATGAATCCGAAGATGATGGCGATGACTGCAGCACCCGCAAGTACATAGACACTGTAAATTTTCGTGATGGCGAGTACACCAATGTTTTCACCGTAAGTTGTCTTTGGCGGACCCCCGATTAATGCGGAGATCATTGTTCCTGTTCCATCAGCAAGGATGGAGCGGTGAAGACCCGGTTCTTTAATGTAATCTTTTCCAACTACTTTTCCAAGGACAAGCTGATGGCCGATATGTTCAGAGATTGTCACAACAGCTACTGGAATCATTAGAAGCGCAAGATCCAGGGTTATCCTCACTTCATAATCTGCGAACGGGAATAAGAATTCCGGCATTTCGAACCAGGCGGCCTGCTGTACAAGCGAGAAGTCAATCAGGCCCACAGCCAGTGAGTAAACATAGCCGATGATGATCCCTGCCAGAATCGGCACCATACTGAGCATACCTTTTGCATAGATGGAAAAGATGATTGTTGCACCTAAAGTGATAAGCGCTGCTGAGAAATGCAGCATGCTGTATTCACCAGTTTCAGGATTGTTCATAGCCATCCCGACCGCTGTCCCTGCTAATGCCAATCCGATTACAATGATTACAGGTCCTACCACAATTGGCGGAAGCAAATTCATAATCCAGCGGTAGCCTGCTTTCTTGATGATCAGGGCTACTGCCCCATACACAAGTCCAGCCATGAAGCTGCCGATCATGGCAGCACCCGGGCCTCCGGCAGCTTTGGCAGCTAAGATCGGGGCAATGAATGCGAAAGATGATCCAAGGTATGCCGGCACCTGCCATTTTGTAATGATTAGAAAGGCTATCGTTGCCAGTCCGCTTGAGATTAGTGCAATGGCAGGATTTAATCCTACTAAGTATGGTACAAGTATAGTGGCTCCGAACATAGCGAATAAATGCTGTAAACTTAATGTCAGCCAATGGGCTGGTTTTGGTACATCCTTTATATCCAAAATAGGCTTATTCATTACGATCTCTCCTCTGCATTTTATTAAAAAACCCTCTTTGCAGGAGTGCAAAGAGGGTGCAAGAGCACAGCAAAAGACAGACCGATTCTGCTGTGTTCCCCTTTGCCAGCCTCTCTGGACTGCATTTAAAAGGGCTATTTAATTTTCATATATACTTACCTGGTCGCTTTCATCCACTTCCTTCAGCTCGACGACAATTTTTTCTGAACTGGAGGTTGGAATGTTTTTTCCTACATAATCAGCTCTTATCGGAAGCTCCCTATGGCCGCGGTCCACAAGGACTGCAAGCTGAATCTGAGATGGCCTCCCAATATCGATCAGCGCATCAAGGGCAGCTCTAACTGTTCTTCCTGTATAAAGAACATCATCGATCAGGATCACCTTCTGATCGTTAATATCTTTTGGAACATCGGAGCCTTTGACAAGCGGCTCCTGATTTTCAGTCTTTTTCGTAAGATCATCTCTATAGAGAGTGATATCAAGTTCGCCTACTTCAATTTTGGCTCCCTCGATTTGTTCAATTCTTTCCGCCAGGCGGTTCGCCAGGTAAATCCCCCTGGTCCGGATGCCAATCAGAATGCAATTTTCAATGCCTTTATTCTTCTCTATGATTTCATGAGCAATCCTTGTCAGCGCTCTCCTGATTGCCTGGTCATCCAAAACAATAGCTTTTTGCTGCGGCATCATGATCACCCCTATTATCAAATTTCATATACAAAAAACCCTCTCACCGATCAGGTGAGAGGGTAAACGATTTCTTTCTGCAGAATAAAGATACAATTCTCCTTATTCAATCCGTTTCCTTCCCAGCCTCACGGGACTGTTTTAAAGGACTTATTCAACTATTGTCATCATATAGCACATTTGGACAATTGTCAACGATTATTAGCCAGGTTATCTACTAGTTCCTTAAAATAAGCAGGCGCAGGTGCTTCAAATTCAAGGTACTCGCCAGAACGTGGATGTTTAAAGCCCAGAACGCCTGCATGAAGTGCCTGTCCCCCAATATCAAGAGTCTTTCTGGGACCGTATTTAGGATCTCCTGCCAAAGGATAGCCAATGTATTTCATATGAACACGGATTTGATGTGTTCTTCCCGTTTCCAGCTGGCATTCCACCAGTGTAAAATCCCTGTAACGCTCAAGGACCTGAAAATGAGTAACCGCATGTTTTCCATTGTCCACAACACTCATGCTTTGACGGTCTTTCGGATCGCGGGCGATTGGCGCATCAATTGTACCGTAATCGTGTGGAATAACTCCATGGACAATGGCCCGGTACTTACGTGTAACAGTTTTGTTCATCAGCTGGTTCACAAGACTTTCATGTGCCATATCATTCTTTGCAACCATGAGAAGTCCCGACGTATCTTTATCGATTCTGTGAACGATCCCGGGCCTCATGACCCCATTAATTCCTGATAAGTCTTTGCAATGAGCCATAAGACCATTTACAAGTGTGCCTGTTCCATGCCCGGCTGCCGGATGGACAACCATTCCTTTTGGTTTATTTACAACTAGGACATCCTGGTCTTCATAATAAATATCCAAATCCATTTCTTCAGGCACTACATCGAGTTCTTCCGGATCAGGTATTGATATTTCAATTCTATCGTTTGCAGAACATTTGTAATTGGTTTTAGGCTTTTGGCCATTCACTAAAACATTGCCATCCTTGATCCATTGCTGCACCTGAGTTCTTGACCAATCCGCATTCAATGTGGATAATACTTTATCTATTCTTTCTCCTGCCTGTTCATCAGGAATGATGTGTTCCATTTTCTCCATAAGATTTCTCCTTTTTCTTTGCTTCTCTCTCTTCAAGCAGCATCTGAATCATCAATAGTCCTACACCGATAACCAGCGCCGAGTCAGCAATATTGAAAACGGGAAAGTCATAGCCAAAAATATAAGTGTTTACGAAATCCACCACTTCTTTTCGAAATACCCTATCAATAAAGTTTCCAATCGCTCCGCCCAGCATCAGGCCCAAAGAGACTCCAAGAAGCAATTTGCCTTTGGCTGCTTTTTGAATGTAATAAATGATACCAATTATGACAATAACGGTTATTACGTAGAAAAACCACATTTGCCCCTGCAGGATGCCCCAGGCAGCGCCACGGTTGCGGTGCGATGTAATATAAAGAAAGTCCTCGATAACTTTAACACTTTCCCCTAATTCAAAGTTCTTTACAATCAGCCACTTCGTAAACTGATCTAGTGCAATTACGAACAATGCAATTATGTAATAAAACACAAAGGCAACCCCCATATCTCATATCATTACCTTTGCATTTTAGCACAAACTTAATAAAAAACACAGCACGCGCTTAAACTCAGTGGAAAATAGACTTTCTGTAGAAATTCCCCAGCCTGCTGCAATCCTCCATTGTTTTTAATGTAGGAATCATCTGCAGCAAATCTTCCGGCAGCAGCTCACCTGAAATTTCACACTTGCCGAATTTTCCTGATTCAATTTTGCATAGTGTTTGTTCAATATCATGCAGCTCTTCCAATAAAATAGGCTTTATCAACGGGGAACTGTTGCCTTCCATTAGCCTTTCCAATATTTCCTGTCTTGTATTACGGAGTTCTGTATATAGCCCTTCTGCTTTTGCATCCATGCTTTTTCCTCCGTTCTCTGATGTTTACTTTATTATTTTCTCGGAACGGGTTTGAGACACGGACAAACTTTTAGCAAACGGCACAACATTTAGTGAAGGTGGAATTATTTATAAAAAGAATTTGAAGAAGTTCAATTAAAAAACAGTCCCCCAGTATTTGAGGGACTGCCGGTATTAAGCCAAGTGGCTATAATTATTTTTCACAACATCCGCACAGCGAGGGCAAAGCGTGTCATATCCTTCTGTCTGGCCGACTTCTGGAGTAACTGTCCAGCAGCGGTCGCATGTTTCACCTTCAGCTTTGGAAACAACAATAGCAGTGTTTTCAAATTTCACGGCATTTTCAGGTGCATCTGACAGGCTGCCTGCTACTTCGAATCCAGACACGATAAAGAGCTGCTGAAGATTTTCCTGAATTGAATCCAGAAGGCTCTTGGCTTGATCATTTACATAAAGGGTTACTTTAGCAGTAAGGGATTTGCCGATCACCTTATCATTACGTGCTTCTTCCAATGCCTTAAGGACATCATTGCGAAGCTTCATGAATGAAGTCCACTTGTCTTCCAGCTGTTTAGCATTCGGAAGCTCCGTATATTCAGGCATATCTGTTAATTGAACACTTTCTTCTTTCACATTCGGAATAAAGCTCCAAACTTCATCAGATGTATGGGAAAGAATAGGTGCAACAAGCTTCACAAGAGCAATCAGGCTCTCATAAAGAACAGTTTGGATTGCACGGCGTTCTGCATTATCTTTTACTTCAATATAAAGGACATCTTTTGCAAAATCAAGGTAAAATGCACTAAGATCCAATGTACAGAAATTATTTACAGCATGGTAGATACTGGCAAATTCATATCGGTCATAAGACTCGCGAACGCTCTTGATTAGCTTGTTCAGCTTCACTAGCATAAACTGATCCACTTCACGCAGATTCTCAAAGGATACCAAGTCTGCTGCTGGTTTAAAATCATCCAGATTTCCAAGCAAGAAGCGGAAAGTATTGCGAATCTTTCTATACACTTCGGCTACCTGCTTAAGAATAGCATCAGATACCCGGACATCAGCCTGATAGTCAACTGAAGCTACCCATAAGCGCAGAATGTCAGCGCCAAGCTGGTTCATGACTTTTGCCGGAACAACTACGTTTCCGATCGATTTACTCATTTTTCTTCCTTCACCATCAAGTGTAAAACCGTGGCTCAGTACTCCTTTGTAAGGTGCTTTCCCTGTTACTGCTACCGCAGTTGACAGTGACGAGTTAAACCAGCCTCGGTATTGGTCAGAGCCTTCAAGGTATAAATCAGCAGGACGCTGTAAATCGTCGCGTTCTAGAAGAACTGCCTGGTGGGAAGAACCTGAATCGAACCAAACATCCATGATATCCGTTTCTTTTGTAAACTGGCCATTCGGGCTTCCGGAATGTGTAAACCCTTCAGGCAGCAATTCTTTCGCTTCTCTCTCAAACCAAATGTTTGAGCCATGCTCACGGAAAAGATTTGATACATGCTCAATGGTTTCATCTGTGATAATTTCTTCGCCACTTTCCGCATAAAAGACCGGAATAGGCACTCCCCATACACGCTGGCGGGAGATACACCAATCACCGCGATCCCTGACCATATTAAATAGTCTGGTCTCACCCCATGCAGGATACCAATTTGTTTCCTTAACAGCTTCCATAAGTTCATTGCGGAAATCTTTAATGGATGCAAACCACTGGGCAGTAGCACGGAAAATAACAGGCTTTTTCGTTCTCCAGTCATGTGGATAAGAGTGAGTAATAAAAGTCAGTTTTAATAAAGCTCCTGCTTCCTCAAGTTTCTCAGTAACCGGCTTATTGGCTGCATCATAGAATAATCCTTCAAATCCGGGAGCTTCATTTGTCATGTTTCCTTTATCATCTACCGGGCATAATACGTCAAGCCCGTACTTCATTCCGACTTGAAAATCATCTTCCCCATGTCCTGGTGCAGTATGAACACATCCAGTACCAGCATCGGTTGTTACATGTTCTCCCAGCATGACAATAGAATCACGGCCATAAAGCGGATGTTCAGCAGTAACATATTCAAGGTCAGTCCCTTTTACCGTTTGAACAACTTGGTAACCTTCCCATTCGAACTCTTTAGCCACAGCAGACAATAAATCTTCTGCAACCATAAACTTTTTGCCGTTTACCTCAACTACAGTATAGGAGAGATCCGGATGAACTGTAATTCCAAGGTTTGCAGGAATGGTCCATGGAGTTGTAGTCCAAATAATGATATGAGTATCTTGATCCAATACTTCTTTGCCATCTTTTACTTTAAATGCAACATAAATGGATGGCGAACGTTTATCTTTATATTCAATTTCTGCCTCTGCCAAAGCAGATTCAGATGACGGAGACCAATAAACAGGCTTTTTGCCTTTATAAATATAGCCTTTTTTCGCCATCTCCCCAAAGACTTTAATTTGCTGGGCTTCATATTCCGGCTTGAGGGTGATGTATGGGTTCTCCCAATCACCGCGTACACCTAAGCGCTTAAATTGTTCGCGCTGGCTGTCGATCTGCTCATATGCGTATTCTTCACATAATTCGCGGAACTCTGCTACACTCATTTCTTTACGCTTAACGCCCTTGTTTGTCAGCGCCTGCTCAATTGGAAGACCATGTGTATCCCAGCCAGGAACATAAGGAGCATTATAGCCAGTCATTGACTTAGACCGTACGATGAAATCCTTTAAAATCTTGTTCAGCGCATGGCCGATGTGGATGTCGCCATTTGCATATGGAGGGCCATCATGCAGTACAAACATCGGACGCCCTTTTGTCCGTTCCTGGACTTTTTCATAAATATTCATCTCTTCCCATTTAGCCTGAATTTCTGGTTCACGCTTTGGAAGATTGCCGCGCATTGGGAATTCCGTTTTTGGCATTAATAAACTATCTTTGTAATCCATTCCTTTTCCTCCTGTTTATAACTCATTAAATACCATGATAGCCAATGAGAGCTTAGAAAAACCTCAGGAAAATACAAAAAACCTTCTCATCCCAAAAAGGGACGAGAAGGTTCTATTCTCCCGCGGTACCACCCTTGTAGATGAAATTTAATGAAATTTCATCCGCTCAAAGCATTCTTAACGTGAATGATCCGCCTTGGCCTACTGATAGCTGAACGTTCGGCAAGGAACTCAAGGGTGATTTTCCAGCTTTAGCTTATACCCGGGCTTCCACCATCCCCGGCTCGCTAACAGAGTAAGAGTGCCGCTCTGCACATAAGCTATTGAAAAGACTGTACTGTCCCTCTCATTGTTGATAAACATTGTATTTACTTTGTTTTAAAATTATATGCGATATTTCCAGCTTTCGTCAAGCCAGTGATTCTTCTTCTTCTCTTAATGATTTGAGTTCAGTGGAATCCAGTTTATATTCCATCAAATGATCCCAATCATCGTTATTCAGCATATCAAGCTGTGCTTCAACAAGCATCTTGAAGCGTGTTCGGAATACTTTGGACTGTTTCTTTAAATCTTCAATATCCAGTGCAATTTTTCTTGCTTTGGATAAGGACTCGTTTACAATCCTGTCAGCATTCTTTTCGGCTTCTTTGATGATTAGCTTTGCCTCTTTATGCGCATTGCGTTTTACTTCTTCTGCTGCTTCCTGTGCAACCACAATAGATTTATTAAGTGTTTCTTCAATTGTGGTAAAGTGGCCAATGCGTTCATTCGTTTCATTTAGCTTCTCTTCCAGCTCTTTTTTTTCCCTGATCAGGATTTCGTAGTCCTTTATGATTTGGTCGAGGAATTCGTTCACTTCATCTTCATCATAACCGCGGAATCCTTTGCTGAATTCCTTGTTATGAATATCTAACGGTGTTAATGGCATAAGTGCCACCTCCCAGGTCTGTTGATCTTATGTAAATTGGTTTGAGCCTGCTGGTTCTATTTAATTATAGCAGACTCAGCTGTCTTTTGATTATTTATTCGACAGGTTGTTTCAAAATCCTTCAAGATAATAAAAAATTATATCTGTTTGTTATGATGCTGTTTTCCTCTGCAGGTATTCACCAGGAAGAAAATCCGAAAACATTTTTTATGATATTACTCTTTCAACCAAACGCACAGTTTGATGAATTAGATCTAACTTCCTACTTACCACCAGGCTGGGGTCTCCCGGCCATAATTCTCCATTTATCCTTTTTTGTTTTCCCGTCTATTTCTATGATCTTGGAACGGCCTTGTCCCCTGACTGAGATGATATCGCATTGCTGGCATTCAAATGAAGGGTTTTCTATTTGCGTCCAATTGACTTTGACGAGCCCCTGTTGGATATATAACTGGGATTTTTGTCTTGAAATGTTGTAGATGGCTGATATTACAGTGTCCAATCTTAGGGATGAAGTGGTAATGGTGCTTTCTTTCCACACTTCTGCCGTTTGGACCGCCTGAGAAAACGGCTGTTTTTTTAATGTTACTGACGCTCTGCCAATTGACTGCAGCTGCATGCTAATATACTCCTCAATTTCTTTTGCTGCAAGGAATTGAATTCTGTCATCTTCAAATAGGATATCACCGAATTTCCCTCTTTTTACCCCCAGTGACATCAGACTGCCGAGGACTTGCGGGTGTTCTATAGTAACAAACTTTTTGGGGTATTCCAATTCGAAAAGCTGAATTTGAAAATCGTCTTCATCGCTTTCATAGTAATCAGGAAATATCAGTGCCCTTTTCCTCTCGGCACTTGGCGTTCCGCCAAATAAAGCAAATAAGATTCCCGAATCCTGTCCTATGACGCTTTTCAGAATTTGCTGCTCCCTTGGGTCAAGAAAATCAGTAAGCTTTGGTGCGTATGTATTTTCGACATTGCTCTTCCAGTTAAGAACCTGGTCAATAAATTCTCTTTCCTCCGGCCGGAAATGCTGATATATGTTCATATTTGGTGAACCTCCTTTTATGCAAATAAAAAAGGGCCATTTTGATAGCCCTGTTTGTTAATCTTATGAAATCCATAAAAAAAGCTGCTGCAAACCTCCAGTGGCAAATCGCAAAACTAAGATAGCCACAATTGGAGAAATATCAATCATTCCAAGCGGAGGAATAATTTTTCGGAACGGCTCAAGATACGGCTCACAAATTTTTGCCAGAAATTGGCCGAAAGCTGATTCCCTGGCATTAGGAAACCAGGACAGCAGAATATAAATAATCAATGCCCACGAGTAATAATAAATTGCGGATGATAATATTCCAAATACTAATTCCATTAAGCGCTACCACCTCGTATTTTCTAATTCTTGTTCTTTCATCAGCTGAGAGATATTTCCTGATACTTCAACATTGTCAGGTGTACATAGAAAAATATCAGTTCCGATCTTTTGAATATCTCCGCCGATAGCATAAACGGTGCCGCTTAGGAAGTCGACAATGCGCTTTGCCTGGTCTTTTTCTATCCTCTGCAGATTGACTACAACAGCTCTTCTGTTTTTCAGCTGATCCGCAATATCCTGTGCTTCTGCATATACCCGCGGTTCAACAAGAACTACTTTAGAAGATTTTTGCACACTTTGCAGACTGACAATGTTTTGTTTTTGAACTGGCTGCTGCTGTTTCTGCACCTGCTTCACCGGCTCTCTTTCTTCTTCGATGTTTTCCTCTTCCTTATAGTCATATTCATCATCCAGGAAGAAAAATGTTTTAAATTTTGATTTTATACTCATTTTTATTAAACCTCCTGACCCTATTGGCCTACTAAAGCTGTCCCAATCCTAACCATTGTGGCTCCTTCTTCAATTGCCAGTGTAAAATCATTGGACATGCCCATTGAAAGCTCAGTACATGGAGCAAAATCAAATCCCAGCTCTTTTACCTTTTTTTGAAGGTCCTTAAGCCTGCGGAAACAGGCACGGAGAAAATCCTTGTCATCTGTTAGTGGCGCCATTGTCATAAGGCCAATGATATTAAGATTTTTATAATCAGCCAGGCTGGTAATAAAGTCAGCTGTCTCTTCAGGGTTTATCCCCTGCTTGGATGCTTCCCCTGATACATTAACCTGAACAAAGCAATTTATCTTTCGATTCGCCCGCTTGTCGATTTCTTTGGCAAGGGATAGCCTGTCCAGTGAATGTATATAGTCAACTTTATCAATAATGTTTTTCACCTTGCGGGTTTGCAGTGTTCCGATAAAATGCCAGGTTGGCCGGTCTTTTAACACTTCCCATTTTGCAAGAAGTCCATCATCCCGGTTTTCGCCTAAATGATGAATACCTGCTTCAAGAGCTTCTTGTGCCCTTTCAGCTGAAACGTATTTAGTAACAGCAATTAGGGTAATCTCTTCCGGCTTACGGTTAGCCTTTGTGCACGCTTCCTGAATGGCTGTCTCTATTTGCTTTAAATTTTTCTCTACTCTCATTTAGCTTCCTGCTTCCTCCTTCCAGCCAATAAAGCTCATCATCCTGCCGGTATTTCCCCTGTCTCTTCGGTGGGAGAAAAAATAGTCTGTATGACAGCTTGTGCAAAAATCAGTAATCATGATATTTTCATGTGGAATCCCTGCGTTTACAAGGATTTTCCTATTTAGTTCTTTCAGGTCAAGCTGGAATTGATTGTCACTAATTTGATTATATGGCTTTATATCGACATCTTCTAGTATTTTTTGCACTTTTGAAATAACACGATCATCAACAATATAACAGTTTGCACAAATGGAAGGCCCAATCACGGCTTGGATCTCACTTAAGTCTATGCCTTCACCTGCAAATAGTTCAGCCATATTCCTGCCAATCCCCCCTACAGTACCTTTCCAGCCTGCATGGGCAATGCCTATGGCTCCTGACTTTTCATGCAGGAAATAAAGGGGGACACAATCAGCGTAACACAGGGTCATCATGACACCTTTAGAATAAGTGAAAAAGCCGTCAGTATCCGAAAAGGAATCCTCGTAAACAAGAGCACCTTTCCCTCTATCATTTCCGGTAACTTTTTTTATGTTCACTTCGTGAGTTTGTTCAGCGCAAACCCAATTTTCAAGAGGAAATCCAAGCAAGCCAGCCACATGCTGCCGATTTTGACTGACTGCTTCATAGCTGTCATTTACATGCAATCCTGCATTAAGCGTTTCATATTCATTACGGCTGAAGCCGCCATTTTTAGTGGTAAAACCAGCCATTATATTAGGAAAACGATCGGCCCACTCTTTTATGACAAAATACTCTTCCGTTTTTAAAGAAAATGGTTCCATGTCAATTAACCCCATTTTATTTTTCTATAGTTTACCACAAGGAAGGCAGTGATGACACCATTAACAACTCTTATGCTTCATCCTCCATATATTTCGGTTCAACTGCATCCTGATAGCGGACAAGTATGACATCTTCACCAATTTTTATAATATTTTTCCATGGAATGACAATATCTGCGTCTCTGCCAAAGAATCCTAACACTTTCCCCGCTCCTCCGATAATTACCGCTTCAATTTTCCCTGTATTTATATTAATATCTATATCCCCAATATTTCCAAGCTTTTTGCCGTCAGCAACATTCACAACATCCTTCATTTGAAATTCAGATATTTTCACCATCGACACTTCACTCCCAATTTATGTTCTTATTCAATATATGTTTGCTTCTATAAGAAAAATGTTTGGTAAATATAAAAAGCAGCCAATTTGGCTGCTAGCTTTGAATATTTTTATTCATTTGTTTGATGGCCGCTTTTTCAAGCCTTGAAACTTGTGCCTGGGATATGCCGATTTCCTCAGCCACTTCCATTTGAGTTTTGCCCTGGAAGAAGCGTTTTCTGAGAATCAGTTTTTCCCGTTCATTCAATCTCCTCATACCCTCTTTGAGCGCTATTTCTTCAATCCATTGAATATCTTTGTTCCGTTCATCGCTAAGCTGGTCCATCACATAAATCGGATCCCCGCCATCATTATAAATCGGCTCAAATAAGGAAACAGGATCCTGGATGGCATCCAATGCAAAAACGATTTCTTCATGAGGCACATCCAGCTCTTTAGCTATTTCTTCTGCTGTTGGCTCTCTGGATGTTTTACTCATGAGGCGTTCTCTTACTTGCAGAGCTTTATAAGCAATGTCCCTTAAAGAACGGGAAACACGGATCGGATTATTATCACGCAGATACCTGCGTATTTCCCCAATAATCATTGGAACGGCATAGGTGGAAAACTTAACGTTTTGACTTAGATCAAAATTATCAATAGATTTCATCAGACCGATACAGCCGACCTGGAAAAGGTCATCAACAAATTCGCCTCTGTTATTAAAACGCTGAATAACACTCAATACGAGGCGCAAATTGCCGTTGACGAGTTTTTCCCGTGCGGTTATATCCCCCTTATGCATTTGCTTGAAGAGCTCTCTCATTTCTTCGTTTTTTAAAACTGGAAGCTTTGAAGTATCAACACCGCAAATTTCTACTTTATTTCGAGTCAATCCATTTCCCTCCTCACAGGAGCTGCTGTACAAAAAACAGTATCTCCTTGGAAAGGAAAAATATGCACCGGCTAATCTGTCTGCCGGAAGAGGAAATGGTCAAAGCTTCATTAACACTAGGTTTTCACCTTGCAAAATTTTGTAAAAAATATTGCTGGCTTTAAACTTCTAAACCATCTTGTTAAATTCTTTTTTAAGTCTTTTTATTATTCTTTTTTCCAGACGTGAAATATAGGACTGGGAAATGCCCAGCATATCTGCCACATCCTTTTGAGTTTTTTCTTCACCTGATCCGAGGCCGAATCTAAGTTCCATTATCTGTTTTTCACGATCTGTTAGCTGATGCAATGCTTTTAACAGCAGCTTTTTATCAACATTGGCTTCGAGGTCTTTGGTAATGATGTCATCCTCAGTACCCAGAACATCGGATAGAAGAAGTTCATTGCCATCCCAATCAATATTTAGGGGTTCATCAAAGGAAACCTCAGAACGGATTTTATTGTTCCTTCTTAAATACATTAGAATTTCATTCTCAATACAGCGGGATGCATATGTAGCCAGTTTGATTTTTTTCTCCGGGTTAAATGTATTCACTGCTTTAATAAGGCCAATCGTTCCAATACTGATTAAGTCCTCTATATTTATGCCTGTATTTTCAAACTTCCTGGCAATATACACAACAAGACGGAGATTTCTTTCAATTAAAATGGATCTTGCCGCTTTATCTCCTTTTGGAAGCTTGATCAGGAGCATTTCTTCTTCTTCCTTACTGAGTGGAGGAGGTAGTGCTTCGCTGCCGCCTATATAATATACTTCATCTGTTTTGATCCCCAGCTTAATCAACAATTTATACCAATAGTAGGATAAGCGAAGTTTTAACTTTTTCATGAATTGTCCTCCTTCTAAATTAAGTTCGTGCAGAGTATAGTATATTAACTTACTTTTGCATCCGGCTTCATTGTACTTTTACCTGTAAGCATCTTGGGGTGTACGATGCACTGAAACGCATCGTCTGCTGAAAGCTGCTGCATGGAAAATGATATTAATCCACGTTCCACTTCGATTATTTCACTCTCTTTTTCAAGGAGAATCCGGTCAGGCTTGAACCCTATGATTAATTGGTGTTCTTGTCCAACAACCTTACATGGAATGACCCTCATTTTATGCTCCCAATCCCCTCCAATTGACTCGCTTCCCATGATGATATCCTCCGGGTTCCCTGCCATTTTACTAATTTCAGGCGGAAACTCATCCAGCCTGTCTTTTATGGATATGAACATCACAGGCATTTTCGAAATGGGGTCGTATAACTGGTTGCCGCTGTCAATCAGGCCTTTGAAACAATATTCTGTTTTATTGATCACAATACGCACCAAAATTAAAGAATCATAATGAATTTTTGTCATCTCAATTCCTTCAACATTTCTCTTTGAAAAGTGCCAGGCTAGAGGAAACCCAAGAAGCACGAACAGCCAGCTGATTGGATCACCGAAGCCATTTACACTGGCCATCATGACAGATGAAGAAAGCTTAAAATCAAAATTGATAAAATAATGAATGCCTATTAAGGAGCCTCCAACTAAAAAAGTAGCAAAATAAAAAGTCATGAGACCTTTTACAAAATAACGCAAACGCTTAAAGCCGAAAACAGTCAGTACCATTGCAATGGAGAATAATAGCTTAGTGAACGGGTGACCTGAATATTCATTAAATGGTGTAAATACTAATAAAATGATGATCGATCCCATGAAGCCGCCCGCAAGTATTCTCCAAAGTCTGATTTCTCTTTTTAGAATTATGGCTGTTAAATAAAGGAGAAGGCTGTCAAACATAAAATTCAATGCCCAGATAACATCCAAATAGACCGTCAATTATCTTCCTCCTTTATTAAATCAGAATCTGATAGATTGACGTGAGGCAACTATTCTCTCATATAGTTAAAGCGCGATGATTCTGTTAGAAAAAAGTATAGCGCATTTCAGTAAAGAAAGTGTGTCGCTTTCTGTATGCAAAAAGATAGAAATTTTCCCTATTCCCAACGGATTTTGTCATTATTTTTCTATTCATTGCCCTTCCTATTTTCACTGGTGTGATTTATATCACATTTTTTGTTTTTATTATCAACTATAATGACAGTGAAAATAATAAAAAGGAGTTTTGCTGATATGCTAGACACAAAAACAATTGAAATTATTAAAAGCACTGTACCTGTACTTGAAAAACACGGTGAAGATATTACGAAAACCTTTTATAAACTGATGTTTACAAATCACCCTGAACTGCTGAACATTTTCAATCATGCTAATCAAAAGCAGGGCCGTCAGCAAAAAGCACTTGCAAACTCAGTATATGCTGCGGCTAAATATATCGATAATCTCGAAGCTATTATTCCGGTTGTCACACAAATCGCACATAAACACAGATCATTAGGAATTAAACCTGAACATTATCCAATTGTGGGAGAGCATTTAATCCTTGCAATCAAGGAAGTACTGAAAGAGGCCGCAACTGAAGAAATAATTGATGCATGGGTTAAAGCATATGGTGTAATAGCTGATGCATTCATCGGATTAGAAAAGAGTCTTTATGAGGATGCAGCACATAAGCCAGGAGGCTGGGATGACTTCAGAACTTTCACTGTGGCAAAAAAGGTGAAAGAAAGTGATGTGATTACATCCTTCTACTTTACACCGGCTGATGGAGGAAATATTTCCGGCTACTTTCCGGGTCAATATATTAGTTTGAAATTAACGATTCCAGGGGAAGAATACACACATATTCGTCAATACAGCCTGTCTGATTCCCCGGAAAAATCATATTACCGAATTTCTGTAAAGAAAGAAGAAGGCAACTCTGAAAAGCCGGACGGCAAAGTTTCCAGCTATCTTCACAATGAACTTAACGAAGGCGATTGTATAGAGATTAGTGCCCCTGCAGGAGAATTTGTTCTGGAGAACGTGGATAAGCCCGTGGTTCTGCTTAGCGGCGGGGTAGGCATTACACCAATGCACAGCATGCTGCGTCATCTTGATGCAACAGGAGTAAATCATGAAACTATTTTTGTTCATGCTGCACTCAATGGAAATGTACAGGCATTTACCGACGAAGTTCATGAGATTGCAAAGAATAATCCATTAGTTAAATCATATTTCTGCTATGAAAATCCAACAGATAAAGATAAAACGGAAAAAGTCTACAGCAAAGAAGGCTATATTACTTCTGAATGGTTAAAAACAATCGTGCCAAATAAAGAAAGTATGGTTTATATGTGTGGTCCAGTTCCTTTCATGCAGGCTATGTATGAAGCATTGCTTGATGCAGGCTTTAAAAAGGAAAACATCCGATATGAATTTTTCGGGCCTTCGATGCAATTAAAGGAAACTCAATCAGTATAAGCAGATAAAGCATGGCCATTTTTTGGCCATGCTTTAGTTTTTTTTCAATTATAAAAAGCACCTGGAGTCCAGCTGATTCCAGGTGCTTTTGCCTTCATATATTATCTTCTGCGGTTACGATTGCGCAGGAACGTCGGAATATCCAGTGTTTCATCTGGCTGATGAGATTGGCTGCTTCTTACATTTTCCTGTGGAGCTTCCTCTCTCTTTGGCTCACGCTTGATAGCCGTTCCCATGTTTGGAGCAGCTTTTGGCTGTCCAAATGATGGCCTCATAGGCTTTGGCTGGATCACTTCTTCATTAAATCCCGTTGCAATGACCGTCACAACGATCTCATCTTTAAGATTTTCATTAATAACGGAACCGAAGATCATATTTACATCCTGATCTGATGCCGAAGCAACAATGTCAGCAGCTTCCTGTACTTCATACAGGCTTAGATTCGACCCGCCGGTGATATTCATTAAGACGCCTTGTGCGCCATCAATGGATGTCTCAAGTAAAGGAGATGAAATCGCCTTTTTCGCGGCTTCTGCTGCACGGTTTTCTCCTGCAGCCACACCAATTCCCATTAGTGCTGAACCTTTATTGGACATGATTGTCTTCACATCTGCAAAGTCAAGGTTAATTAATCCCGGGACAGCAATTAAATCGGAAATACCCTGAACACCCTGGCGAAGGACATTATCCGCTTCGCGGAATGCCTCAAGCATTGGAGTGCTTTTATCAACGATTTCTAAAAGCCTGTCATTTGGAATGACGATCAGTGTATCAACCGCTTCCTTCATAGCCGCAATTCCGCCGGCTGCCTGAGTGGAACGCTTGCGGCCTTCAAAGGTGAATGGGCGCGTAACAACACCGACAGTAAGAGCACCTAAATCGCGCGCAATCTGGGCAATGACTGGAGCCGCTCCCGTTCCAGTTCCTCCTCCCATACCAGCAGTAACGAATACCATATCCGCACCTTTAAGTGCTTCTTCTACTTGCTCTTTACTTTCTTCTGCCGCTTTTTTGCCTACCTCAGGATTGGCACCAGCCCCGAGCCCCCTTGTAAGCTTGCCTCCGATTTGCATTTTCACTTCTGCTTTTGATAAATTCAGCGCCTGTGCATCCGTATTAACTGCAATAAACTCGACACCTTGAACACCATGCTCAATCATTCTGTTTACTGCATTGTTACCGCCGCCTCCAACGCCGATGACTTTTATAGTTGCTAATGAATCCAAATTTGTATCAAATTCCAACATGACTTATCCTCCTAAATTCGTCGACATTCCATAAGAACACCTTTTTTGATTCGCTTTTTAACGCACTCCCAAACTGGGGTTCCAGTGCTTTTACTATCCGCCGTATGGCTTTCGATTCCGTTTCCCTAACCCTTGCGAATCAAATCAAGTTATTCGAAAAAGTATCCGAGGAACTTTTTAACTCTTGATGTGATCTTTTCTTCCGGCTGTTTTTCCGGCTTTGTTTTCGGTTGCGGTTGCGGTTTTTGCACTCGGTTTTCTTTTGCTTCAGGGACAGTCACTGGCTGCTCCATTTTTCTGCCCTGTATTTTAGCATTCTTATATGCGAACTTAATCAATCCAACAGCAGTTGTGTACTGCGGTTCCCTCACTCCAATATAATCTGGAATTGCAATGCGGACTCTATTTTGGAAAACATCCTGTGCCAGTTCAAGGATCCCCTGAGTGTTCGCTACGCCCCCAGATAGTACATAGCCGCCAGGAAGGTCTTTTGCACCCAGACGTTTCACTTCGTGCTGGATAAGATCAAAGATTTCTTCCATTCGCGCTTCTATAATATCTGAAATTTCCAGCTGATTAAATTGCTGATGCTGATCACTTCCGATTATAGGCACACTGAATACCTCGTCTTCAGATGCATGGTCATAAAACGCATAGCCATACTTTGTTTTAATTTTTTCTGCATCTTCTGTAGAAGTGCGAAGTCCGATTGACAAATCTTTTGTAATATGGTCTCCACCTACAGGAAGGACACTGGTTGCTTTTAAATAACCATTTTCAAATATGGCAATGGTTGTGGAGCCGCCGCCAATATCAACAAGTGCAACTCCAAGGTTTTTTTCATCCTTGGACAATGCGAATGCACCTGCCGCCAGAGGCTGAAGTGTAATATCCATGATTTCAAGGCCGGCGCGTTCCACACAGCGCAGTGTATTATGTAAAATCGTTTTTGATCCAGTAATAATTGTGCCTTCCATTTCCAGACGCACACCAATCATTCCCCGGGGATCGCTGATCTCGTCCAATCCGTCGACGATAAACTGTTTTGGAATGACATCAATGATATCCCTTTCCGGCGGGATCGATACAACTTGTGCCGCATCTATAACTCTAGCAACATCTTCGTCTGTTATTTCCCTATTTTCACTCGAGACCGCGACAACGCCATGAGATGGCTGAAGCATAACATGATTGCCGGTTATTCCCACAATCACATTTTTTATTTCCATTCCTATCATTCTCTCAGCCTGTTCGATTGCCTTTTTAATAGAATGAACTGTTTCGTCTATATCAACAATAGAGCCCTTGCGCAGCCCCTCTGAATGTACATTGCCAACACCAATAATATTTAAAGAGTCATTGACCATTTCCCCAATGATTACTTTTACACTGGATGTACCGATGTCAAGACTAACATATATTTCATTGCTGTTCATTCTCTGGCACCTCCTTTTTTTTGCTATTCCGAATATTGAACAACAATCATTTTTTGCTGTTGTTTGTTTTAATAAGTTAGTTTATCTATAAAATTATTCGTCAAAACTAATATTTTCCCTTTTTTAAATATCATTTTTTTCTGTTTTTTCTCTGTTTTGAGACCATTTTGCAATTAATATTCTTCTGATGACCGCAATATTCTGGAATAGCCTGACCCCAAAAGCAAATACTGCTGCTAAATACAAGTCTACACCAAGATGTACACCCAGAAAAGCTAAACTTGCTGCCAGCAGGATGTTAAAAAAGAAACCGGAAACGAAAACTTTTTCATCATAAATGTTTTGAAGCTGTGCCCGAATCCCGCCGAATAGAGTATCCAATGCAGCAAGAACAGCAATGGACAGATAATTCGAGTATTCATCCGGCACTTTTATATCTGTCATAAGTCCAAGTATCACACCTATGATCAATCCTAAAACAGGAAGCCACATTAAGATTTGCCTCCTTCATCAGGTTTCACAGGCTCCATATATCTGATTCTCAATGCCTCGTCATATGCAGGAACCGTAATTGGCTCTGCAGACTTTTCCACCTTAACCCTAAGATTGTCAATGAAGAATTCTTCTGCAGATTTTGACACCTGCATGCGGTTAAAAAGCTTCTCGGCAGATTGAACATTCTCAGTGATTACTTTCACTTCAATAGGCAGGGATTTTAAGGCATAGCCGTCTATCATGGTCTCCCTGTTAATGTCCCTTATGACAGTAGTGTTGATGATCCTTCTCCCGCCAATGGAAATGTGCATGGCATCATACATATTTAACTCGTTGACCAGCCGCTTGAGCAAATCTGGGGAAACAGAATCAGGCTGCTTGCCCAGGAGGAGCTCCTCATGTACCGGTTCTATGGTTAAGATTATGCCTGGTCCCGTCACTTCACTTAATCCGGCTTCCATTTTTAATTCCTCCAGCGTCTCACGAAGCACTTGTTCTTTACTTTGTTTGCGCTTTGTTTCATATTGGGCAATTTTTTCTTCATTTGAACTGATTTCACGCAATAGTTTTAATTGCAGTTCCTTTTCTTTAAGGATGTCAGCTCTAAGCTCCCAGGTATCTCTCGTATCCCGGACAGCCGGTTCCTTAACTGTTTGAAACTGTATGGCAATCATAAATCCAATTACAACTGTTATAAAGGTAAAGCTGAACTTCTTATTGCCCACTTTAATTCCACCTTGCTTTCCCGAATAAATTATTCTGTGGACAAATTTTTATACGAATGCTGGTTTGGCTTTACGAGCCCAGTAAGGGTTCAATGATAATTTCGCCCTTTTCCTCTAAAGTGAATTGGATGTTTTCATCTACCAATGTATCTTTCACTCCGCCCGTCAGATTCAGAGCTGACGAAAGCACTTCGGCATCACCAATGGCAGTGATGACAAAAGGTGCCGGATGCTGATAGCCATCTACTTCTATCACAGGTCCGTTGCATACAATATATGAACTGTGCGACAGCCTCTGCCCGTTTATGGCAACTGCCGAAGCACCGGAAATATAGAGCTCATTAATCACTTTAAAGACATGGTGTTCATGTACAATATAATTATTAATGTTATCTTCATCCGGATTGTAATCGCCATCTGCAAGAGTAACTTCCACACCTGGACCCTTTACTTTCACTTTTCCAAGATGCATCCTGTACTTCTCAGCATCCTCGGCAAGATTAAAATAAACCTGAGCTTCCTGCGAAAGCTCTTTTTCAATATCAAGAACGTTTCCCTGCTTTTGATTTAATTCTTTTTGAAGAGCTCTGTTTTTTTCCTCCAGTTCAACAAGCTGATTACGGAGCTCCAGGTCTCTTTCCCACTGTTTCCCGCTTAATGCCGGCTTTTCTTCTTCTCCCTGTGTAAGGTGATAGGAAAAAGCCATCATGTAACCCAGCACGAGAAAGACCAGGGAGAATATTACATGATTACCCTTCACCTTCATTTTCTTCTTCACTCTCTTCAGCTCCCTCTTTTTCATAAGCTTTAAAATAAGATCCTACTTCCAAGTCAATGATTCCCTTTTTCTCGGGATCCAGCTGGCTTATGATAGAAGGGTAGTGTGCCATTTTTTCTGAAAAACTTCTTAGTGTAGCACTGACTTCAAAACCATCATTCATATACAAAGTAATGTGATTGGAATCTGTCTTTTTTGGAGAGTGATGAATTTCGGAAATTGAATTTAATACTTCTTCGGGCAGTGTTTCAAGTTCTCCGATCATCATATCGAGGATGTCACCCTCAGAAAAGCCATGCAGGATTGGTGCGTTAACAGGGATCTCTGCAGCTTTTTCATCCTTTAATATGTTCCCATTCTCCATGACAGGAAGATAGTGCTTCTCTTTCGCTATGTAGGCAATGCGCTTTAATTCATCTACCTGTATAATGATTGTGCCTGGCAGCTGAACCTTAACAGTTGAAGATTTTATTTCAGGCAGCTCTTTAAGCTTACCCTCCATGCCCTCTTCGTCAACCTTCCAAATATTTGTTTTTTCAGTAACACCGCTGATTTGAATAATTTCTTCTTTATCATAAATTGAATTGCCGGATACTTTAATTTGTTTAATATGGCTTAAGGGCGATTGAAAGTAGATAACTAAAACAATCAGCGAGAAAAAAAGCAGCAGCAAAAAGATCAGCCTTCTGTTCGCTTTCTTTTTTCTTTGCTGTTTAAGCTTCGGGATTCGATCCTCAAGCGAGACAACCTTACTTTTATCCACATTTATCACCCCATCAGGAAAAGCGCAAGGACAATAAATTAAAACAATCAAGTGGCTTGTCCAGCACAATTTATGCAATTAAAAAATTAGGGAAGAGAACGGCATGTGAAACATGCCGTTTACTGTTATCTAATTAATCATTATATCACAATAAATGGTATCTGCGAGGTATTATTTCCCGTTACTTTCGACCGATTATTTCCACTTCTGTCTCCATTTTTACTCCGTACATATCAAAGATTGTATCCTTAATGTGCTGAATAAGCGCTAGGACATCTTCCGCTTTTGCATCTCCCGCATTCACGATGAAATTCCCATGCATATTGGAAATTTGAGCACCTCCGATGGAGTGGCCTTTCAAGCCGGCTTTTTCAATGAGCTGGCCGGCGTATTCAGGCAGCGGGTTACGGAAAATACTGCCTGCACATGGGAAGTTCCAAGGCTGTGTTTCCTTCCTGTAATCCTTATTCTTTTGCATTGCGGAGGATATTTTTTCCCGGTCTCCCTCTGTAAGCTGAAAAACGGCCTCAAGAACAATTCCTGGACGCTTCTTTTGGAGAACGGAGGTTCTATAAGAAAATTCCATTTCATCCTTCGTGAGCCAGTCCATCTTCCCATCCTCAAAAAGAACATGTGCCTTGGTCAGGATTTGCGAAATATCTGAACCGTGAGCACCAGCGTTCATATAAACTGCTCCGCCTACAGACCCGGGAATCCCGCTGGCAAACTCAAGTCCTGACAAGCCTTTTTTACTGATTATCGTGGAGAGGGCAACCAATGAATAACCGCCGCCAGCTCTCAGCTCCGTTCCATTAAGATCCAATTGGTCCATGCCGCGGCCCAATTTAATGACCACGCCTTCTATGCCGCCATCAGATACGAGCAGATTCGATCCTCTTCCAATCGCTCTCCAGTTCACTTTATATTGACGGATCAAATCCATCGCTTTTGCCAGGCTATCTATGGAAGAAGGCTCAATAAACAAATCGGCGGGTCCGCCAATTTTCATTGTTGTATGATTAGCCATCGGCTCATTTTCTTTAACTGTACCGATGTTTAATTCTCTAAGCTTGCTGATAAATTCGTCCATATTTACCTCCCTTTCTATTGATCTATGTCTAAATTTATTTATTCTATGCAAATTTTCTATTCAGGGCTACTTCCCATTATTTGAAACCAATTCTGCCATTAAGTTGTAAAGTCTGCTTGATGCATCCCGGATTCCAAGCTTTCTCGAAGCTTCCTTCATGCTATCCATTTTATCTTTATCGAGAATAATTCGGTCAATGCTATCAATAAGTTTTTTGCCTGTTAATTCTTTTTCAAGCAATAGCTCTGCAGCACCATGGTCACTAAGCGCCCTTGCATTTTTCTCCTGGTGGTTATTTGTTACATATGGGCTCGGGATTAAAATGCTTGGTATTCCTAAAGAAGTTATCTCTGCCAAAGTGGTGGCTCCTGCACGTGATACGACAAGGCTGGCTCCGGCCAGCACTTCTGGCATATTGTGAATAAATGGTTTGATTATAACGTTTTCAGGACTTCCCACAAGTTCTACTTCTTTTTGTACATCATCATAATGGACATCCCCTGTAATATAAAGAACCTGATATGGCTTTTCACCAAGCTCAGCCAGTGTTCTTAATACTGCATCATTTATTGGCCTTGCTCCTCTGCTGCCTCCAAATATTAATACAGCAGGAACACCTGTCTTTAATCCCGCAGACAGCCTTCCCCTGATTCCATCCTGTCCCAATACCTCCGATGCGCGTGGATTCCCTGTCATGACGGTTTTAGTTTCCGGAAAAAAAGCCTTTGCTTCTTCAAAACAAACTGCGATTTTATCTACATATCTGCTTAAAAACTTATTGGTTAATCCAGGGACGCTGTTTTGCTCATGGATTATGGTCGGGATGCCAAGCTTTGAAGCAGCATATACAACAGGACCGCAAACATATCCGCCCGTACCGATGACAACATCCGCCTTAAATTCCTTAAGCATCTTTTTACTGTCACGAACGCCTTTCAGGAACCTTAAAACAGTTTTTACATTATCCAAAGAGATTTTTCTTTTAAAACCGGTTATATGTATTGACTTAAAAGGGATATTTTCACGATTCACAATTGTGTTTTCAAGTCCCTTTTCAGTTCCAATATATAAAAATTCAGCATCCTTATGTTCTTTTTGAATTTGTCTTATAAGCGCAAGTGCCGGATAAATATGACCGCCAGTTCCTCCGCCGCTAACAGCAATTTTCATTCTTTCACCTCATAAAAGAGTAATAATCTTTAAAGTTTTATGCCATCAATAATTATTTATAATGGCCACCAGCGCGTTGGAGTGAAAACACTCCTCTCATTTCCCTATTCTACTATATTCAAAACAAATAGATAGGAACGAACATCATAATGTTAAAGAAATGTAATAATGTGCAAAATTGCAAAGAAGTTTGATAATTCTGCGTGCCGGATCTACTATTGCTTCCAAAAAAGAAACCCTGCTTCACAGGGTTTCCTAAAATGCATGTTATAAATGCGCTAGTACCTTGCATATCTGCTAATATTAAGCAAAACCCCTATAGCCATTAGCATCAATGTCAAGGAAGATCCCCCGTAGCTCAGAAACGGAAGTGTGATGCCCGTAACAGGCATTAGACCAGTTACAACACCGATGTTGATCATTACCTGGATAGCGACCATTGCTATAATCCCAACAGCCAAAAAACTCCCATATAAATCAGGGGCTCCAAGAGCTATGCGGATCCCGCGCCATAAGAGAAGCGCAAATAATAATATGACAAAAGATCCGCCAATAAACCCAAGTTCCTCAGCTAAAATAGCAAAAATAAAATCTGTCTGCGGTTCTGGAAGATAGAAAAACTTTTGTCTGCTCTGTCCCAGACCAAGGCCAAACAGCCCTCCCGGCCCTATTGCATATAAGGACTGGATAATCTGGAACCCGCTGCCCAGCGGATCCTCCCATGGGTCAAGAAACGATGTAATCCTCTTTATCCTGTATGGGGCCGACAGAACCAGTGCCACAAATCCGGCCAGACCAGCAGCGGCAAACCAGACAAAGTGGCTGATTCTGGCCCCTGCAATGAAAATCATGACAACACAAGTACCCACCATGACAGTTCCAGTCCCTAAATCAGGCTGCAGCATAATTAATCCAAATGCTAAAAACACCAGTCCTAAAGATGGTATAAGACCTTTTCGGAAAGAAGTGATCAGCTTTTGTTTTTCGGAGAGGAATTTTGCCATAAACACAATCATGGCAAGCTTCATAAACTCCGAAGGCTGTATGGAAAATGCACCAACGCCAATCCAGCTCCTGGAACCGTTTCGCACATTGCCTACGCCCGGAACCAGCACCAAAAGCAAAAGCACAAAACAAATGATGATTACGACTTTTGCCCAAGTCCTCCAGGTCCAATAATCCACATTCATAATAAAAAACATCGCAATAATTCCAACTCCGGCAAAAAGCATTTGCCTTTTCGCAAAAAAGAAAGAATCGTCAAATTTATAATCTGCCCATATAGCACTGGCACTATATACCATAGTCAATCCTACAGCAAGCAGCATTAAAGTGACGATCATTAATATAAAATCGGGAGTGGTTTTTTTAGCTGGCAACGAAAACACCTCGAATGCAAGTTTTAGGGCTGTCAAGGAGAACAATATGCCCTGCCGAAAATAAGATTACCCGCTTTCCGGCAGTCTTTTGTTCCTTTTTAAAGCTCTAAATGTCAAGCGAGGAAGATGAATGCCTTTTCTGAAAGTTTCTTAGTCCCGCAGACAAGCCCTTAACTAAGTTTATGCACCGCATCTATAAACATGTCTCCCCGAACCTCAAAAGTTTTATATTGGTCCCAGCTTGCACAGGCAGGAGAAAGCAGAATTACATCTCCTGGCTCAGAAAGCTTAAAGGCAGCAGGTACGGCTTTTTCAACATTATCGACACGCTCAATTGTTTTTATTCCCGCTTCCATTGCTGCTTTTTCAATCTTTTCAGCAGTTTGCCCAAAGGTTACCAGAGCCTTTACCTTTTTAAGAGATGGAATGAGTTCATCAAAGCCATTTCCGCGGTCAAGACCTCCTGCAAGAAGAAGAACAGGCTGATCAAATGCTGCGACAGCATTCTTCGTTGCAAGGATGTTCGTTGCTTTAGAATCATTATAAAATTTCCTGTTCTGATATTCTCCAACATACTGCAGGCGATGCTTTACACCTGTAAAGGATCCCAGAACCTGCCTGATGGCCTCATTCCCCACTCCTGTTAGCTTGGCAGCAGCCACTGATGAAAGGATATTCTCAAGGTTGTGCTCTCCTGGCAATGAAACATCCTTTTTTTCCATCACTTGTTCATCATTATAATAAATCCAGCCATCTTTCACATATGCACCTTCAGAGAGCACTTTGGAAGTCGAAAAAGGAATTATGCGCGCCTTTGACCGGGCGGCCGCTTCCATTACTTTATCCTGGTCGGCATTGACAATGAAATAATCCTGTTCAGTCTGATTCATCGTAATGTTTGCTTTGGCTGCATGGTATTCTTCTCTTGTGCCATGGTAATCCAAATGGGCATCATATAAATTTGTTAAAATGGCAATTCTCGGCCTGAAATCCTGAATTCCCATCAGCTGAAACGATGAAAGCTCAATCACAATATTGTTTTCTTCCACGGCATTCTGGGCAACTTCGGAAGCTACTGTACCAATATTTCCTGCTATCAGCGGCATTTTACTTCCTGCCTGAAGCATTTCAAACACAAGTGTAGTGGTTGTAGTTTTTCCATTTGTGCCTGTAATCGCAATAAAAGGAGCTTCAGAAACCTGATAGGCAAGCTCCACTTCTGTAATAATAGGTATGCCCTTTTCAAGGGCTCCTTTTATCATTGGATTATGATAAGGTATACCGGGATTTTTTACAATCAGCCCAAACCCCTCTTCAAGAAGTTCAATGGGATGGCCACCGCATATAACTGTAATCCCCTGCTCAAGCAGTCCTTGTGCTTCAGGATTTTCTGCAAGCGGCTTATAATCATTAACAGTCACAAATGCTCCAAGCTTATGTAAAAGGGATGCTGCACTCACTCCGCTTTTCGCCAGCCCCAGTACTAATATTTTTTTATGTCGATACCGATTGACTTCTTTCACTTACACCCACACCTCAATATAAATTCCTAAGATTGCAAACAATAACCCAACAGTCCAGAACGTAACAACAACCCGCCATTCTGACCAGCCTACCAATTCATAATGATGGTGGAGCGGGCTCATGCGAAAAATCCGTCTGCCGGTGGTTTTAAAGGATGCCACTTGTAAAATAACAGATAATGTTTCAATAACAAAAACACCGCCGATAATTATCAGGATGATTTCAAGTTTTGTCAGGATGGCTATGGTCGCAATAGCACCGCCAAGAGCCAGTGAGCCTGTGTCTCCCATAAACACCTTTGCAGGATGGGCATTAAAGACAAGGAAACCCAATACCGCTCCAACTACTGCTACAGAAAAAATGGATACTTCAAATTGGGATTGATTCCAGGCCAGTACTGCAAATGCTCCAAAAGCGATTGCAGCAGTCCCGGAGACAAGTCCATCAAGTCCATCTGTCAGATTGACAGCATTCGAGAATCCGACCAGCCAGAAAATAATAAATAAAACATACCCCCAGCCCAAATCAATCGAAGTATCTGTCAGCGGAATATGTACTTCTGTGGAAAAGTCATTCTGCTTGTAAACAAAATAAAAAATCACTGAAATAATAATCTGGCCCAGAAGCTTCTGTTTTGAAGTCAGGCCTAAGTTACGCTTCAAAACTACTTTAATAAAATCATCCAGGAAACCGAGGAGTCCAAACCCCAGGGTAACCAAAAGCAGCAAATATGTTTCTACTGTAGGTTCTGAAAATTTACCGGTCATTAATAAAGTGGCCGCCGTGACGGAAAGAAGAATCATAATCCCGCCCATTGTCGGAGTACCTGTCTTCTTTTGATGGGATTTTGGGCCTTCTTCACGTATGCTTTGCCCAAATTTCAATCTTCTCAGGAAGGGAATGAATATGGGAGACAGCAGAACCGTAATTAAAAAGCCTGCCAATATTGTGAAAAAAATAACTTGCTCCATCATACTTATCCCCTCCTTTCCAGCTTGGCATTTCCCAAAGCTTCCGCTAATCTTTCAGCCATTACAGCAATATCATATGTTGTTTCGTTTTCTTTAAGACTCTCTTCATCTGAAATAAGGAAATTAGTTGTGTTCACCTTTACTTCTGCTTTACTTAATTTATTTATATATAATTCCATGATATCCTTTAAGCCTTTCGTTAAGTCGTTTGTATAAAAAATAGGGAAATGATTTGGGGTGTATGCCGGCGTCTCGGCATTCTCATTCCAGATTGCAGCAATAGCCCCTTTTTCAATAGCTTCCTTCAGATTTCCGTCCTCCCCGTAAGGAATATAAATTCCTTTTGGCTGCGGGTCAGAAGAGGACGGAGCGACGGTATGAAATTCCAGCTCATGATCCTTTATCCCTTTTACAGCCGGAAACAATTCCGCTAAATCCTGATACTTCAAATACATTTTATCGCTCCTCTATAGCCTCTTTTGCCACCAGACGGTCATCAAAGTCAAAAACATGGCTGCCTACAATCTGATAGGTCTCATGGCCCTTTCCTGCTATTAAGATAACGTCTCCTTCACTGGCATTTTTCACCGCATAGTGAATGGCCTCTTTTCGATCGACGATTATTTTATAACTTTCACCTTTTACTCCCTCTTCCATATCCCTCAGGATTTGGATCGGGTCTTCACTTCTCGGATTGTCTGAAGTAAAGATTGGATCTGTACTGTACTGGCATGCAATTTCAGCCATAAGCGGACGTTTTGATTTGTCTCTGTCTCCGCCGCAGCCCACGATGGCGAAAATGCGCTTCAGGGCAAATTGCTTTACCGTTTCCAGAGCATTTTTCAGGCTGTCCGGTGTATGCGAATAATCAACGATCACAGAAAAATCCTGGCCAGCATCTACGGTTTCAAATCTGCCGGCTACCCCTTTGACTTCTTCCGCAGATTTAATGATTTGAGAGATTGATATCCCTGCAGCGATACCTGCCCCAATACTGGCAAGGACATTATAGATGCTGAACTTGCCTATCAATTTTAAAGAAACTTTATGCTTCCCGAATGGAGAGATTAAGTCAAATTCCGTACCGGCTGCAGTCATCTGAATGTTAATGGCCCGAAGATCAGCTTGCTGATCAATTCCATAGGAAATAACGTGAGCTGCCGTCGATTTTTCATATTCTGCAGAAGCAGGGTCATCTGAATTTAAAATGGCATACTTCGGTTCATCATGATTATAGGCGCTTCCAAGCTGGGCAAACAACAGCCCTTTTGCTCTCCTGTATTCATCCATTGTTTTATGATAATCCAGGTGATCCTGTGTCAGGTTTGTAAATACGGCTATATTAAAATCACAGCCATGAACGCGGCCTTCAACAAGTGCATGGGAAGACACTTCCATTACAGCTGAATCCACACCAGCATCTGCCATTTTTCTAAATGTGCTTTGCAAAGTCAAACTTTCAGGAGTTGTATTTTTCACTTCAAAGGTTTCATCGGCAATCTTCGTATACATCGTGCCAATTAAGCCGGTTTTCCTTCCTGCATCAGCAAGGATCTTTTCAATTAAATGGCTTGTTGTTGTTTTGCCATTAGTCCCTGTTATGCCGATTAAATGGAGCTGCTTGCTCGGCTGTCCATAAAAAGCATCAGCCAGCACGGCCATCGCCCGTTTTGTATTTTTAACCACTATAACCGGGATATTCAAGTCCAGCTCTTTTTGGGCAACTACAGCTGCTGCACCTTTTTCGGCAGCAGAAACTGCAAAGTCATGGCCATCCACCGTATAGCCCTCAATGCAAACAAACAGACTTCCAGGTGTAACTTTCCGGTTATCGTTAACAATCGCTGTGATTTCAGGGTTTTCCCCTTTATATGTCATATAAGGCTGTAAAAATCGCAGCAGTTTATGTAATTCCATCTTTACCATTCCTCTCATGTTAAACAGAGCAAAACTATTCCCTTTTTTAGTGAAGCTGGTCAGTATAAAGTGAAACTTCAATTAAGTGGGGAGTGCTTTTTCCCCGCTAATTGTTAGTTGAACCAATCGGGCCTATACGGGCAGTTTGACCCCCGCTTATCTCCATTGATTCCTCTTAGTCTTGAAGTGGGGTCTTACTGCCCGTTAGACTGCGATAAATAAATATAATCAAAATTACATTCTAAATGATGGCGATATATATTGTACAGGATAATCGCTTTTTTAGCTATTTAATATATAGAAGCCAAACCTTGAAAGTATGTTACAGTTTCCTTACAAACAAAAAAATTCAGGCGGCGCAGGAGGAAGCCGCCCTCATTCCTATTATTATTTGTCATCAAAATACAGGCGGATCGTTGAACCTTCTTTTAACTTAATGCCCGGCTGAGGCGTTTGCTCCACCACCGTATTTCCTGTCCCGCTTGCATCAATTTTCAGGTTAAGATATAGTTCACCAAGGTCTTTCTTTGTGAGACCTACCATATCCGGAACCTCAATCATTGGGGAATCCATCCATGTCAGCTCTTTTTCAATTTGATCTTTGCGGGGCTTTACACCCATTGCCCGCAGGCTATCCCCCATGATTTCCCCTACAATCGGAGCAGCAACAACACCCCCAAATTGAACGGTTCCTTTTGGATTATCCACAGCCACATACACGACGAGCTGAGGATCATCAGCAGGTGCGAATCCTATAAATGATACGATATGGTTATTTTCCAGGTACCGGCCATTCTGCGCTTTTTGGGCAGTCCCGGTTTTTCCCCCAACACGATATCCGTCAACGAACGCTTTTTTTCCTGATCCTTTTGCCACAACTGATTCAAGCGCTTTTCGGATTTCATCTGATGTTTCCTTTGAGATTACTTTTCTCTTTGCATCAGGTGATTTTTTCATCAATATTTCTCCGGTAGCCGGATTAATAAGCTCTTTGGCTATATAAGGTGTATATAATGTTCCTCCATTAACGGCAGCCGAAATGGCTGCTACCTGCTGAATCGGAGTCACGGAAACTCCCTGTCCAAAAGCAGTAGTTGCCTGCTCAATAGGGCCAACCCGATCGAGATTAAATAGAATCCCTTTCCCTTCGCCCTGCAGATCGATACCGGTCTTTTCTCCGAACCCGAAGTCACGGATATATTTAAACAGTTTTTCTTTGCCTAATCGCTCACCCAGCTCTACAAAACCAGGGTTACAGGAATTCTGTACTACTTCAAGATAAGTCTGGCTGCCATGACCGCCCTTTTTCCAGCATCTTAGTCTGGCACCGCCAACTTCAACAGATCCCGGGTCATGGAAATGATCCTTTTCCAAGTCTACTTTGCCCTCTTCTAAAGCAGCTGCCAAAGTGATGATTTTGAATGTGGAACCAGGCTCGTATGTACTCCAGATTGGCAGGTTGCGGTTGTAAATTTCCGGGGGTACATTCCTGAAATTCGCAGGGTCAAAATCGGGCCTGCTGGCCATGGCAAGAACTTCCCCGTTATTTGGATTCATGGCAATTGCAATTATTCCATCAGGTTTGTATTCAGCTTGGGCAATATCAAGCTCCCTTTCTACGATTGTCTGAATTTTGGAATCGATAGTGAGCTTTAAATCCATACCATCAACCGGCGGCTTGTAGTCATCCGCCATATCGTTCATCCGTTCTCCCTTTGCATTCGCATAAAACTTAACAGATCCTTTTTTTCCTTTTAGTTCTTCATCATAATATAATTCTAGACCCATAAGACCCTGATTATCAATTCCCGAAAACCCCAAAACATGCGAGAGATAATTCCCGAAAGGGTAATGGCGTTTTGAATCTTCTCCGATATATATGCCTTCAATTTCCAGGCCACGGATTTCTTTCGCTTTTTCATGGGAAATTTTTCGGCCTTCAGGGATTTTCACACTTGATGCTCTTTTTGTGATAAGCTGGTAAGCTTTTTCTTTTGACATATTCAGCACTGCAGCCAATTTCTCTGCAGCATCAGCAGGATCTTTTATTTGCCTGGGTACAACATAGACAGTTGGGGCACTGACATTCGTAGCCAGCGGAACACCGTTGCGGTCGACGATTTCTCCTCTTTCCGGTTCGAAGGGGATATCTCTGCTCCAGAGCTCCTTTGCGCCATCTGTAAGCACATTCCCCAGAAAAAATTGAACATATCCCAGACGCAAATCAATAATAAAAAAAACGAGAATACCAACAAACAACGCTGCAGTCAGCCGTTTTCGAACGGTCACATTTGAAACACGCATGTACGGACGAACCTCCTTAGATTATGGCTCGTTCCAATATATGCTTGTACCAAAATGAATAGAACGCACTGCCGAACATCCGGCAGTACGTTCTTCATTTAATCCAGCACTGCTTCCTTCTCTTCCTGCTGCTCTTCTGATTGGAGGTTCTCCTCATTATATTTCTCAGCAGGCTGCTTAAGTTCGACGATTAAATAGTCACCTTCCCTAAGCGCAGAACCGGCTTTTAGATTTTGTTTCACCACATATCCGCTTCCTACAGTATTAAGCTTTAAGTCAGCAAGCTTTGCCACCTTCATGACGTCCCTTAGTGACCATCCAGTCATATCAGGCACTGTTAATTCGCCTTCCGTCTTCAAAATCACTCTTTCTCCTTCAAGCAAATTATACATATTGCCAGGGACCTGGCTTTGCACCTTGCTGCCCTTTCCCAGCACAATAGCTTCAAATCCGGATTTTTTCAATTGTGCTATTGCTTCCTCAACTGTTTTTCCTTCCACTTCAGGTGCTTGTTCTGAGTTTGCCTTTAGTTCTTTTGCGGGTTCAATATTTAAATATTGGAGACTGCTTTTCATTACCGGTGTAAAAATCTTAGCAACAGGTTCTGCACCATTTGTACTGAGGTCAATATCCGGCTGCTGGACCGCTACATAGATGATCAGTTCAGGATCATCTTTTGGCGCCATGCCTAAAAACGAGAAGATAAAATTTTCATGACCCGTTAAATATCCCCCCCCATTTGGATCAGGGATTTGAGCAGTCCCCGTTTTTCCGGCAACCTCG
Source organism: Cytobacillus firmus NBRC 15306 (assembly GCF_001591465.1). Lineage (GTDB taxonomy): Bacteria > Bacillota > Bacilli > Bacillales > Cytobacillaceae > Cytobacillus > Cytobacillus firmus. The sequence goes on along the minus strand of NZ_BCUY01000002.1, from coordinate 30,207 downwards.
TAGCCTTCGATATTATACCTTTTATAGCCTGTTCCGTTTTCAGAAGACACAACTGTTTCCAGGATATCCCTGGTTTTCTTTGCTGTTTCTGCTGAAATGGGATTTCCCTTCACCTTCGGCTCTGTTTTTTTCACGACTTCATTTTTATCGCTATTAACAATACTGCTGATGACATGCGGCTGCATCATTTTTCCGTCATTTGCAATGGCAGTAGCTGCCTGTATCTGCTGTATAGGCGTAATGGCCGACCCTTGTCCGAATCCGGTAGTTACCTTATCTAGCGGCCACTCATAAGCGATCTTTCCGCCCGTTTCATTCGGCAGGTCAATTCCCGTGGGATTTTCAAATCCGAACTTTGTTATATATTCCATGTATTTTTCATACCCGAGCTTTTCTTTCACAATTTTCGCAAAAGCTACATTCGATGAACGCTGAACACCTTCAAGGTAAGTAATGGATCCCCAGCCGCGTCCCTGGTTATGGTCGCGTATAGCCGGTGAATTTTCCGTCACTTTATAACTTCCTGATTTATACCATTCATTCGGATCAAACTCACCCTCCTCAATGGCAGCAGCCAAAGTAAAGATTTTCATGGTTGATCCGGGCTCAAAGGAGTTTTCAATCACCTCATTATGCCAAGTGTCTTCAATGCCTTCCTTTGTTTTCGGATGAAATGACGGCCTCTGTCCCATAGCCAAAATTTCACCTGTTTTAGCATCAGCTACAACTGCTACCATCTTTTTCGGCTTATATTCCTCGTCTACTTTATTCATAGAATCTTCGAGGAAGGTCTGGATCTTTTTATCGATCGTCAGATACACATCTTTACCATTTTGGGCCGGCTGGATTTTTTGATCTCCATTAGGAAGCAGATAGCCCCATATATCACTTTCATAGCTGAATTTTCCATCTTTTCCTGTGAGCACATTATTTAAGCTCTGTTCAAGGCCAAGCATCCCGACTGTATCGGTTTTATTTGTCTTCGATTTTTTCTTTTCAACATACCCTACTAAATGTGAGGCGAAGACTCCATTTGGATAAAACCGTTTTGAATCTGTTATGAATGTAATCCCCGGCAATTTCATATCTTCAATTTCTCTTTTTGTCTTTAGCGGAAGATCGCGGCCCTCTTTTCCAAATTCAACCTGGAATGGTTTTTTTCCATTTTTTGTTTTCTTTGTTAAAATTCTATAAATCTCCGACTCTTCCAGGTCAATAGCTTTTGAAAGCGCCGCTGCTGTTTTTCCAGGGTCTTTCACATAATCAGGTTTCATGCTTTTGTCAAGGATTGCTACAAGCTTGTAGGAAATAGTATCTTCGGCAATGACTTCCCCATTACGGTCATAAATAGTGCCCCTTTTAGCCTGAATTGTCTTTTCGCGTTCATATTTCTGCTGAGCCTTAGCCGCAAGTGCGTGGCCCGCTGCTTCACCCGTTGCCTGAATGGAAACAAAGCGAAAAATTAATACAAAAAAGAGCAGGCTGAATATTAAAAATAATATCGCTGCTCCAAAATTGATATTTGGCTGTTTCTTCATTAATCTTCCACGACCTTGACATTATTTCCGCTGAATTTGAGACCCATTTCTTCAGCTTTTGCTTTAATGCGCTCGTATGTACTTAATTCGCTCACTTGCATTTTGAGATCTGTATTTACTTTGTTCTGCGTTTGGATTGCTTCTTCTGTTTGCTGAATTTCTTTGTTTACTTCGTAAATGGCTGCCTGATTTGAAACCATTTGCACTGCACCAAAACAAACAATGCCAGTGAAAGCAAGTCCCAGTATTTTCTCGCCGGGGGAAAGCCAGGACTTTTTGGTTTTTAATTTCTTTGGGGCCTGTACGGGCTGGGTTTGAACATCATATTGTTTTTCTTCCTGAATTTTTCGGGCTAAATTGCTCATAATTCCCCTCCTGTAATTTTTTATTCTCTATTTCGGTATTCGATTAAAGCTTTTCTGCTATTCTCAGCTTTGCGGACCTCGCTCGATTATTATGTTCCAGCTCTTCCTCTGAAGGCAGAATCGGCTTTCTGTTAATTAGCTTTAAGGTTGGTTTATATTCATCTGGAATAATCGGCAGGCCGGGAGGCAGATTCGGTGTTTCACTGGCTTTTTTAAAGGCAGCTTTGCAAATCCGGTCTTCCAGTGAGTGAAACGTGATTACGCTGATTCTTCCATTCGGATTTAATATGTCAATAGCCTGGTGCAGAGAATCCTCAAATACACCCAGTTCATCATTCACAGCTATTCTAATTGCCTGAAAAACACGCTTGGCGGGATGTCCGCCTTTTCGCCTGGCAGGTGCAGGAATGGCCTCTTTAATAATTTCAACCAGCTGGCCTGTTGTTTCTATTGGAGAAACTTCCCTGGCCGCTTCTATTTTCCTCGCAATTTGCTTCGAGAATTTCTCTTCTCCATATCTGAAGAAGATTTTCACAAGTTCACCATATTCCCAGCTGTTTACCACATCATAAGCAGAAATATCAGCGCCGGTATCCATTCTCATATCAAGCGGGGCATCATTATGATAGCTGAATCCTCTTTCAGGTGTATCCAGTTGAGGTGAAGAAACGCCAAGATCATATAAAACACCATCAACTTTAGAGACACCAAGGTTTTCAAGCTCTTCCTGAAGATACTTGAAATTACTTTTGATAATCGTGATTCTGTCGCCATATTCAGCCAATTTTTCTTTTGCATGTGCAATTGCTGTGTCATCCTGGTCAAATGCGTATAGCTTTCCCTTTTCAGACAGCTGAGTAAGAATTAATTTACTGTGGCCGGCGCCGCCCAGGGTACAATCCACGTACACACCATCAGGATGGATGTTTAAGCCCTCTACTGTTTCTTTTAATAGTACTGTTGTATGTTCAAACATTGTTGAATGAATCCACCTTTCCAATCAGAGAAGCACAAGACGCAACTTAAGCATCCGGAGCTAAACAAGTATCTTTGTTTCACGGGAAATTATATTACTAAAACATTCCCATTATATATCAAACCCAATCATATTTTCCGCAATATCAGCAAAAGATTCCTCTGATTCTGCAAAATAGTCTTCCCAAAGATTTTTGCTCCATATCTCGATCCGATTGGAAACGCCCAGCACTACACATTCTTTTTCCAATTTTGCATATTGCAGAAGCGGGGAAGCAATATTTATTCTTCCTTGCTTATCTATTTCACATTCAGTGGCACCTGAAAAGAAAAAACGGGTAAATGCACGGGCATCTTTTTTAGTAAGCGGAAGGCCTTTTAATTTCTCTTCAAGCTGCCTCCACTCATCCATGGGGTAGCCAAACAAACATTGATCAAGTCCGCGTGTCAAAACAAATGTTTCGCCTAAGCTATCACGGAACTTGGATGGCACGATGAGACGGCCTTTATTATCAACGTTGTGATGGAACTCACCCATGAACATACCCACTGCACCCACTTTCTAACTCAAATGTACCACAATCCCCCACTTTCCTCCACATGTTTTTAATTATTCTACCACTACATTTGAAATCCTGCTTCCCATAAGGTATTCGCCCATTTTCCGTTCGTCTTTTTATTACATTTTCTTTAAACTCTTTACTGTTGTTTCACATGTTTTTTTAAAGGGGAGATCACAGATAATAAAGGGGTTTCACCCTCTTTTTCAATATGAAAAAGACCTTATCCCAATGGATAAGGCCCGAAGAATAATGGCGAATATTAAATTTTTATGACTTTGTGTGTCCCATCAAAATCAAATGAGAGATCAAGTAATTCCTCAAGAAAACCTATTCCATATTTATTAAGGTAATGAAGAATATTCCACACTCTCTCCTGAGGAATTCCGCCCGGTCTCAGGGAGTTTTCAGCTTTTTCATATTTTTTAATGACCACATCATACTTTTGCTGTATGGATTTCTGAATTTTATTCTCCATGAAATCTATCTGCTTTAATAACAGTTCTTCATTTTTCTTCAACATTGGAAGAAGGGCACTAACCTCTTTTAATGTAAGCTCTTCAATAAGCTCATAGTTTTGTTTTAATTGATCTTTTGTTTTTCGGAATTGTTCTTCTATGCATTCATTTTTTATACTCTTTAAATAAGCTTCCTTAACTCCTTCCGTTCCTGATACGAGCACACCCTGCAAATCAAGTCCTAAATCGTCCAAATCACTTTCTGCAGACCGTTCTAAAAAGGTTATATTCAAACGTGGCATAATAGGAGGCATTTTCATCCCAAACCATTCAAATGCCATTTTCAGTTCAGCCCAATAGGCAATTTCGCCAGGCCCTGCGATAAAGGCAAGAACCGGAAACAGGCATTCCTGAGTGATGGGTCTTGTCACCACATTATTGCTAAGTCTTTCTGGATGATTTTCAGCAATCTCCATAAGTTCATTCATGGTAAACTCATGGAAGCATTCCTTCCCTGTAAATACCCTTTTCTCCTGATTGAACTCCAAAAGGATCCTTTCTTTATGCTTTTCATCATAGTAAAACATATTGGCAGCATTTTCACTCAAATCAATGGCATTTGGAAATCCGGCATTCTCCAGTCTATGCTGCTGGCTTTTCACACGGTTTGTTATTTCTTTAAAGCCTTTTATCTGTTTGCCAAAAATACTGCTTTCAAGTCTGCGGAGCCTTTGATCACCGGAATCAACAAGAAGAAGCCCTGTTTCTTTAAATAAATGCATGATAATGCCGGCAAAGAAATCCACATAGGTTTGGGAATGCATAATTATTTCTTCCAATATCAAAAGGAGATTTTTTGTATGTTCGGTCTCTCCGAAAGTTTCAATGATGTCTTCCACCCATGCCCTGCACGTTTCACGGTTCAAATGGATATTTGATATCATTTTCTTCTCTAAAACTTTTTCAGGATAAGTCATTTTTTCCATATTATTATTCTTCTCGATGAAAATATGATTTACTTCCTGATAGTCATGATCCTCGCCCGCAATCCAGAAAACAGGTACAACGGGTATGCCCAGCTTACTTTCCTGCTGTTTTGCAAGATGTATGATTGAGATGACTTTATGTATAGTATAGAGAGGTCCCGTCAAAATCCCTGCCTGCTGCCCTCCGATAATCACTGCACTATTGTCTTGCTTAAGCTTATTTAGCGAGTCATAAACTGCTGGGGAAGAAGGAAAACGATCCATAAACTCTCCAATATATTGAGAAAGTTCATTTCTCATAAACGAACGGCCCTTTAGTTCAGCTAACCTTGCTTTATAATCAGAATCCGAATTATAACGATAGTGAAAAAACTGCATAAGTTCTTCTGTTTGTGCAATATAATCTGTTGCAAACCGGTTTGTCGCCGGTAATGAGAGATTAAGAATCTCCATTAATGAACTTCCTTTCTCATAGCTGATCAATTTTGATTTTCATCTTATGAGTATAGCATTGTCTTAATTCAAAAGAAAAAAACTTTGCTTGCCTAAATGCTTCAATTCTAAATGTTAAATCATTATGTTTTCAAACCCGTTTATTAAGGTATAAAAACAACAGAAGTTACCCTTTGAACAAGCCCGATTATCATCAGAATGATATAAGCGGTTAAATAGAGCAGGAAATTAAATCTCCAGAATCCTTTGAAAAAGACACGTATATTGATTTCCTGCTTAATTCTCCACTGAATGATAATAAAAAAAACTGCTGTAATGAGCAGGGATAGGATAATCATCCATAGATACGATTTATCCCAGATAACGATAATTAAATAGTGAACCGCCAATATAAATAAAAAAGTGCTTACATCCAAGGCAATATGTACAGATTTTTTATGTTTTTTAGTAATTTGTTTGCTGATAACAAAAACAGCCAGATATCCCAGCAGCGGTAAGGTCACCAGCGTTGCAATCAGGCTTGAGAACACAGTATTCAACTTATTTCCCCCTCTCCCTGCCTTTGATCTGACAATAAAGACTTTCTGTATATGGAGCAGATATCTTCTTCATTTCAGCTTCCTTGAGGATATAGCCTAAAATAGCATCGATCTCTGTTTCCCGGCCTTCTTCAATATCCTTAAGCATTGAGGATCTGTTCATCCCGGTTTCCTCACAGACACTTTTTACATGGCTTAAAGCAGATGCTTTATCGGGGATATTTAATATGGCACTTACCTCGTCAAACAGCTTCAAAAATAGCCGATAATAATATTTATTCGAAAGCAGTTCACCATTTCTAACACGAAGAACTGCTGTGAGAGGGTTTATCAGACTGTTTACGATTAATTTTTGAATTAGCATTTCCAGATGATTCCTGACAAAAATAAAAGGAAAATAACAAGATGCCGAATCGGATATTTTCTTCAGAAATTCCACATCTCCCTTTAATGCTGCCACTTTTGTGACACCTATCCCCGTATGCAGCACAGTGTCAGGCTCTGTTTTTAAAGCACCATGCTCAACACTGCCTACAAAAAGGTTATCAGCTTTAAGCATTTCTGCCCACTTCAAATGCCCCATCCCATTTTGCAGAAACAAAAATGCGGATTTGCCAGCATTCATCCTCAATATTTCTCCTGCCAATTCAGGAATACTGTATTGCTTTACCGCAACGATTGTTAAATCCTCTTCCCCCTTCCATTCACTAAACTGACATGCTTTAACACGGGTATTGCTGCGGACTCCATTTCTCTCGATTGTAAGTCCATTTTTGCGCAGTTTTTGCAGCTGGGGTAGGTTTCTCACATAGACAAGCACTTCATGATTTTCATTTAAGTAATGGGCAAACAGAAGGCCGACAGCGCCTCCTCCGATAATAGCTATTCTCATAACAGACTCCACCATTTTTATTTTTTAAACATATTTTAACAAAATAAGATAAATTAATGGGTAAAATGGAATATTTTTAACTTGAAATCCAATGGTTATTTCTTAATTCCATTTTTCCACAGCTAAATCCTTTAAAAAAAATCCCTTTTTCGAAAATCGAAAAAGGGATCTTTAATGATGAAGATTAAACCGGATAAACGGGATGTTTGCGGACACTGAATGTCAGTTCTTTAGTCTCATACAAATTAAATCGGTTAATTAAAACATTTCTTAAATCTGAAGGTGCAACAATATCGTCAACAATTAATTCAGAGGCAAGCTTGTAGATATCAATTGTTTCTTTATATTCCTGCTGTTTTTCCTGTACATACTTAATCTTTTCTTTCGGGTCTTCAATCGCATTAATTTTATTGGAATAAACAGCATTTACTGCTGCTTCAGGTCCCATTACTGCGATTTGTGCCGTTGGCAATGCTATGCAGCAATCAGGCTCAAATGCAGGACCTGCCATTGCATACAAACCGGCTCCATATGCCTTTCTGACAACAACAGAGATTTTTGGAACTGTTGCAGAACTCATGGCAGCGATAAGCTTGGCACCATGGCGGATAATTCCAGCTCTTTCCACCTTCGTCCCGATCATAAATCCAGGGACATCCGCCAGGAATAACAGCGGAATATGGAAAGCATCACAAAGCTGAATAAATTTCGCTGCTTTATCCGCAGAATCCACAAATAAAACGCCGCCTTTAACCTTTGGCTGGTTGGCAATAATTCCTGCAGGCCTTCCGCCTATTCGGGCAAGTCCCGTAATCAGTTCAGCAGCAAAAAGCTTCTTAATTTCAAAAAAGCTGCCTTCATCAATTAAGGAATCAATACACTCATACATGTCAAATGGGGCATTTTGATTTTTAGGGATGATCTCTTCAAGGGCGCGGCCGGATTTTGGAAAGACGGCCTCCAGCCTCGCGGGTTTTTCTTTAAAGCTTGCCGGGAAGAATGCCAAATACCTTCTTGCTGACTCAATAGCCTCTTCCTCACTATAAGCAAGGACATCACCACATCCGCTGACAGAACAATGCATGCGGGCGCCTCCCATTTCTTCCAGGGTTACCTTCTCCCCGATAACCTTTTCCGCCATCCTTGGTGATCCAAGATACATAGAAGCATTTTGATCTACCGTAATAACAATATCACAAAACGCAGGTATATAAGCTCCGCCGGCCGCAGATGGTCCAAAAAGGAGACAAATCTGCGGTACCATGCCTGAAAGCTTTACCTGGTTATAAAAAATTCTTCCTGCTCCGCGTCTATTCGGAAACATCTCAAGCTGATCGGTAATTCGGGCACCGGCAGAGTCAACCAGGTATAGAATCGGAACTTTTAACTTCTCTGCTGTCTCCTGAATACGAATGATCTTTTCAACCGTCCTTGCACCCCAGGAGCCGGCTTTTACTGTTGAATCATTCGCCATTACGCAAACAGTCTGGCCGTTTATCTTTCCAACAGCAGTTACAACTCCATCTGCAGGAAGGTCATTTTCCTGGCAGTTCGCAAATTTGCCGTCTTCCTCATAGAACCCGTCATCAAACAAAAGCTCAAGCCGTCTTCTGACAAATAGTTTGTTTTGTGCTTCATTCTTTTCATGATATTTTGGATGTCCGCCAGCTTCTATTACCCTGCTTCTTTCCTGGAGCGTCTCAGTTAATGTCTTTGCAGTAGTCATTCCCATCCTCCTCTAATATAAAATTTCACATATTGCAATAACCTGCATTGAAAGATAGTTACACAGAGCAGACGGGGCTTAGCAGCAGCCCCCCCGCCTTCTTATTCAAACACAATCAGTACATCGCCTTCGTTAACAAAATCTCCTATGCTTACCTTCACTTCGGCAACTTTCCCAGCAGTTTCGCTTTCAACCGGAATTTCCATTTTCATGGATTCAAGCATTAGCACTTCCTGTCCTGCATTAACCTCCTGGCCCGCTTCGACCAACACATTTAATACAGTACCTGCCATTGATGATGTAATTTCTTTCATTGTAATTTCCTCCTTTTAGTTAACGGCAAAAGCCTTCTGGGTTAGATATGATGTAGAATAATTCCCCTTACGGAAATCATCGTCTTTTAAAATTTCTTTAAATAATGGGGCATTCGTCTTAATTCCTTCTATTTCCAGTCCATCAAAGAATTGCAGTGCATTTTTTATTGCTTCTTCCCTTGATTGGCCATATATAATGCATTTTGCGATCATTGGATCATAAAATGGGCTGACTGCAGTATTTGAAGCATATCCGTAATCTACTCTTATTCCCGGAGAATCTGCCCATTCAAATTTTGACAATTTGCCTGGAGAAGGCATGAAGCTAACAGGATCCTCTGCATACAGCCTAAATTCAATCGAATGGCCCTTCTGCTCTATACTGTTCTGTTCAAGCGGAAGCTTTTCCCCTCTTGCTGCAAGAAGCTGCCATTCTACAAGATCCAGGCCGGTTACTTGTTCAGTTACGGGATGCTCAACCTGAAGTCTTGTATTCATTTCAAGAAAATAAAAATTCTCCTGTTCATCCACAATAAACTCAATTGTTCCGGCATTTTTATAATTGACTGCCCTGGCAGCAGTCAAAGCCGTATCGTACATCATTTGCTTTGTTTGCTCTGAAAGAAAAGGAGATGGTGATTCCTCTACTACCTTCTGATGTCTCCTCTGAATAGAGCAATCTCTTTCAAATATGTGGACGATATTTCCAAGATGATCACCAAACACCTGTATTTCAACATGTCTGGCATTCTCTATATACTTTTCTACAAAAACCTCATCAGAACCAAAATAAGCTTTGGCACGGGCCTTGGTTGAGTCAAAGGATTTAGCGAGCGCTTGCTCATTTTCACAGCGCACCATTCCAATTCCTCCGCCTCCACCGCTGGCCTTCAGCATGACTGGATACCCCATATCGTCTGCAAGCCTGCATGCTTCCTCAAGGGTGGAGGTTCCCTCTCCGCTTCCCGGGACAACCGGCACTCCTGCTTCCTTCATGGTTTTGCGGGATACAATTTTATCCCCCATCAATTCAATGGTTTCCGGCTCTGGTCCTATAAAGGCAATCCCTGCATCAATTACAGCTCTTGCAAAGCCGGCGTTTTCCGATAAGAATCCGTATCCCGGATGAATTCCATCCGCCTTTTCCCTTTTGGCTATCTCAAGAATGGCATCTGTTTTTAAATAAGATTTATTAACAGGCGGTTCACCAATATGGAAAGCATATGTAGCTTCTTTAACAAACGGCAGGTCTTTATCTGCATCAGAATATATGGCAATAGTTTCAATTTCCATTTCACGGCAGGTTTTTATTATTCTTAAAGCAATTTCTCCTCTATTGGCAATCAGAATTTTTCGCACAATCGGGCCCCTTTCTAATTGTATTAATCCTGCAATAATATATATTTCTACAATCTTCTGCTTATTTCCTTCTATTTTTGTAAACGCTTTCTGATTTTTATAAAAAAACTAAAAATATATTAAGTTTTCCATATGTGCAGAATTTTTCGTTTACTTGTTATATAATAATAGACAAAGAAGAAACCTTTCAACTATAAGGAAGGGATTATAAAGCGTTTACATCCGCAGAAGTCCTACACACCGATGGCTAAGGGGGAGATTTTATGAACTATAAGGTTGAAAAATTAAAGGTAAATTATAAAACTCTGGAAGAGTTTAAGAAATTTAAAGAATATGGATTGCAGGAGCTTTCCATGCTTGAAGACCTGGAAGCTAATATTATCGAAAACGACAGTGAGTCTCCATTTTATGGTATTTATTTTGGGGATAAGCTTGTTGCACGCATGAGCCTTTACCAGATTGAAGCAAGATTCGACCGCTATTTCGAACCCGCACAGGATTATTTAGAGCTATGGAAGCTTGAAGTTTTGCCTGACTATCAAAACAAAGGCTATGGACAATCACTTGTAGAATTTGCAAAAGGATTTGGACTTCCTATTAAAACAAATCCGCGTGTGAAATCAAAAGCCTTCTGGGAGAAGATGGGGTTTGAACCCGTTCATTATGATATGGAACGCGACCTGGGAGAGAATCCGCTTGCCTGGTTCCCGGCTGGTGTTAAAGAACAAACTCATTAAGCTAATATCTTCTACTATTATGCCATAGAAATAAGCGGACATATTTTGTCCGCTTATTTCTATTTTCTTACAATCATCTATTTCTCAACCTTTTCAGGCATTATTTCGGGATTTACAGTGAAATTCAAATTTTTGTGACGGCTGCCGTCTTTGAGCCCAACAAGCTTTCTTGCACTTTCCATAATCTCTACAAGTGCTTTGTAATCCTGTTCCAGGGTATTTAACTCTTTAATTAATTTCTCATTTTCCGCTGCCAGGTAGTACATTTGCTTCTCAAGCTCCTGAATGCGTTTCTTGGCATAAGGATCTTCTGCAGGTGCAGGTTTCTGAGCATTCTCATATAAGGTTTTCAGAAAGCCGGCTAATTCATCAAACTCGATTGTCCTATTAATTGCCTGAACTGTGTTTTCGTTTCTTTTTTCCGCCTTTTCCTCAGGAACTGCTGGAAGCTCTTGTTCGCTTCCAGCAGCCTGCGGGTTTTTCTTCATTTCTTTTCTCTGTTTTTTTGCTAATTCAATACCTGATTTATATTGTTTTCTTACATAAGAATTCCAGCGAAATCCGCAGGCAGCCGCGGTTCTGCTTAACTGTTTGCCAACTTCTTCAAATGCCTGAAGCTGAGTTCCTCCTTCACGTATATGACGGAGCACAACTTCTGCAAGCAGTAAATCTTCATCTTGAGACCAAGCATCCTGACGGGTTGAAGACATCAGTGTATCCCTCCTAGTGTTTTTCTTTATACATATGCCAATGCTAGAAAAGATAGACTGATATCATATTATAAAATGTAACTTTATTCATCCCCGCAAAGAATGCACTTATAGCTTATTCAGGAAGCTGTCAACTTTGGCATGGTGTGCTTCTCCCTCCCATAAAACCGAACAGCGGCGCACTTCTTGGTCAATTCTCTCTTCTAAGCCTGCTTTCGCCCACTTATTTACAAGAAGATCTTTATAAGCTTCCAATACCTCACTCTCAAGCCTAAGCATTCTTTCCAGAAAACGCAGACACCCATCGGCTGAATCCCCCTGAAAGACTGTATGTATGAAACCTAATTCTTTTAATTCCTCTTCAGCATATAATTTTGCTTCCATCACCATTCTCATGGCATTGGCAGGCAGCATCTTTTCCATAATAATGGAACCGCCGCCCCACCCGGTTGTTATAGCTAAAGTTCCCTGAATGAAACCGGCTTTTATTCCTGCTTTGGCAATCCGGTAATCACATGCAGCAGCCAGCTCACAGCCTCCGCCGACCGCTGTTCCATTCAAAATGGCAATAGTTGGTTTTCGCAAGAATAGTAATTTTTTTAAAAGAGCAGCCATTCTGCTTAGCATTTCAAAGGCTTCATTTTCTGTCTTTAAACTGTGAAAGGAAGACAGATCCCCTCCTGAGCAAAAAGCCTGGTCCCCCTCACCGGTAATCGCAAGCGCCTTAACTGATTTCTTACCAGCCATATGAATTGCGGTCTCCAGACCATCCATAACCTCATAATTTATGGCATTTCTTTTTTCAGGCCGGTTAATCCTGAAAATTAACAGTCCATTCTCATATTCTTCAATAAAGTAAGGTTTCATGGCTGCCTCCTTAAATTTTTATTAAACTATTTTTAATATTAGCAAAAATATAGATAGGCTTGTACTTATTATGAATAAATCAATGCTTTAAAACGACAAAAGCACAAGAACTAAGTTCTTGTGCTTTGTATCTAAAGGATTAGTCGTTAACTACTTCTTTTCCTTTGTAAGTTCCGCAAGCTTTGCAAACGCGGTGAGCAAGTTTCATTTCACCACAGTTTGGGCATTCCACCATACCAGGAACCTGTAATTTAAAATGGGTACGACGTTTTCTCTTCGCAGTTTTAGATGTTCTTCTAAAAGGTACAGCCATTCTTCCCACCTCCTTAAAGAGTATTAGAGGATGTCCATAGGAATTGGACAAACCCATTAAGAAAGTTATGAAGGCCAGAGCAAGCTGGTGTCTTCAAGTGCTTCTTGTTTTTCTTCCGTTATGAATCGGAAGAAGGATCATTCTGATCAAAAAATTGAGCAAGTCCGGCAAGACGAGGATCTACTTTATCCTGTTTATCCTGCTCATGAATGACCTCCCAATCCTTACCGGATTGCGGAGCTCCCTCTTCACTGCTGTCTTCGCAGAAAACTTGCATTGGGACTTCGAGTAAAAGGATCTCATGAAGGATCGGATTTAAATCAATCACATCCCCTTTTACCTGGTGAACTTCCTCTTCAGTCTCATAATCAGGACCTTTTAAAAAGAAAGTTTCAGTTGTTTCAACATTAATTGGATAATTTACGTCAACTAAAGTACGAGAACAAGGCAGTATTAAATGACCCTTTATAGTTAAATGAAAAGTCACTTTGGCAGAATCGGTATCCGCACGGCCAGTCACATGCATTGGTGATGCACCGCGTATTTCCGGATTCAATTTCATGACCTCATCAGCATTGACAGTTTCATCAATGGGAAAGTCCTTGCTTCGATATTTTTGTAACTGACTTAAAGTCCATTTCATACGAATCACCCCAAGGCAACAAAGGTAATTATAGCCTTCCTATAATTATTTGTCAATATTTTTTCTTTACACTATAATGTAGCTATTATCATACTATTGAAGGCTTCTTTAGTAAAAAGTATTTTTGCGGGAATTAAAGAATTTGTTTAATGGGCAAGGCGCTTCCGCTTTTCTTTTAATACTTTTTCCAATACATATCTTTTTAAACCTTTTCGAGGAGTATGTCAATATGAATGCAACAGGTGTAATTGTCGAATATAATCCTTTTCATAATGGCCATGCCTTCCATTTGGAGCAGGCCAAAAATATTTCAGGTGCAGAAACCATTATTGCGGTCATGAGCGGCAACTTTCTGCAGCGAGGAGAACCTGCGTTAGTTTCAAAATGGAAACGAGCTGAAATGGCACTAAAGGCGGGTGCAGATATTGTATTTGAACTTCCTTACCAGTTTGCTGTTCAGCAGGCAGATATTTTCGCAAACGGAGCAGTATCCATTCTCGAAGCTGCCGGCTGCAGCAGCTTATGCTTCGGGAGTGAATCCGGCAATATAGAAAGCTTTCACCAAACGCTGTCATTTCTCGGAAAACATCATGCTGCCTACCAGGAAAGGATCAGAGTGCACCTGGATGCGGGGGTCAGCTATCCAAAAGCAGCATCCATGGCATTCCTTGATCTGAACCCTGAAGATGAATTGGTTGACCTTTCAAAACCAAATAACATTCTTGGCTTTCAATATTTAAAGTCAGCCCGCAGGCTAAATTCATCTATGCAGCTTTATACAGTTGCAAGAAAAAGCGCAGGATATCATGACGAACAATTTTCTTCAGAATCTATAGCAAGTGCGACAAGCATAAGAAAAGCACTTTTTACCGCGAATGGAGAGATTGAAGGCATTCGCCAATATGTTCCGGAAACTACATATCAGGGTTTACTTCAATATAAAAAAGAGATTGGTGCGTTTCATCAATGGGAACAATACTGGCCATTTTTAAAATTCCGCCTGGTTCATCTTCAGCCGGAAAAGTTAAGATGCATTTATGAAATGGAAGAAGGCCTGGAGCATAGATTTTTATCAGCAGCAATTCAGGCAGAAAGCTTTCAGCAGTTCATGGAAAAAATTAAAACAAAGAGGTACACATGGACAAGACTTCAGCGGGCTTGTGTACATATCCTTACAAATACAGAAAAAACAGAGATGCCCAATAAACCATTAAAAGCGGAGTATCTTCGCCTTTTGGGGATGTCGAAGAATGGCAGGAAGTATTTAAACATGCATAAGTCTGACTTAAAGCTTCCGCTGATATCAAGAATCTCATCACATGCTGCACAACAGCTGCATTTGGATATCAAAGCCTCCCGGGTATATGCAATGGGCATAAATGCTCCTGAGGAACGAAATCTTATGCAGCAGGAATTTAACCAGCCTCCCATTATGGCTGACTAAATTCTGATGTGTCTTCTCTTTTCAAGACGAATAGCTGAAGATAAAAAAGAAAAGCCAGCGGCATTTCTCGATTGCCGCTGGCTTTTTGCTGCAGGGTGCAAGTTTTTAATCCAGGTTTCTTAAATATTCCACTGCATCATCAAAGGTATCCACCGGAACGATTTTCATATCGGTCTTGATATCCCTGGCTGTTGCAGCAGCTGCTTTGTAATTGGAGTCTTTTGCTCCATTTTCGTTAGGCGCAAGGAATATATCCGCTCCCGCTTTGTCTGCTGCTACTATTTTTTGCTCGATCCCGCCTATTCTCCCGACTGTCCCTTCGGAATTGATTGTTCCGGTACCGGCTATTTTATAGCCTCCCGTCAAATCTTCTTTTATTAGCTGATTGTATATTTCAAGAGAAAACATCAGTCCAGCAGATGGGCCGCCAATTTCTTCACTGTCAATATTCACAGCCGGTTCGACCTCTATTTCTTTGTCGTCAACGAGAGTGATCCCCACGCCAGGCTTTCCTGTTTCCTCAAGTGTTTTTAAAGGAATCGAGGTTTCCATCGTTTTATCCTGTCGTTCAAAAGTTAGTGTTATTTCACTGCCCTCCTGCTTATTGGAGACCGCGCTGATAAATTCATCAGAGGATTTGAACTCCCTGCCGTCCACTTTAAAGATGCGGTCACCTGCCTGAAGTTTGCCGTCAGCGGGCATATCAGGCAGCACATTAAGGACATATACGCCATTATAATGATAATCAATGGGCAGGCCGGCTTTTTTATAGGCCGTTTCAATAGCAGCCAGTTTGGAAGTTGCCATCATATGAAGCTGCCGTACATTATACTCTTCATCTGTTTCATTTTCGGCCCGTATTTCTTCCACAGGATATAGTTCCTGATACTTGCTTAATTTTGCTGCCATATATGCATATATATTCGCCCGGCCCATTCTTACGGTCGTCAGCATGAAGCTTCCTTGTTCTTCATAGCCGTTTTCCACCTCAATAATCGGTTCAAGTTCTTTTGCCATACCTGGCTTTGATACATAATAAGGCAGATAATAAAACGAACTTGCCACAAGGATAACTGCCAAAATCAAGAAGGAACGGGTATAAAATTTGCTTCTCATGAATCAGGATGCTCCTTCCATTTAGTTATGTAATGATGAATACTGTCAATATGCTTTTTTGCTTCCTCTTCGCCAATTTTGATGATTTCTTCAATATTTGTAAAGGCGCGGGAGCTATACATTTCCACCCTGGGCCTGATCATAAAATCAGAAGCAATTTCCCGGTGGCTGACAAGCTCCAACTGCATGATATCCAGACTTTGCATGATTACGTCATAGATTGAGGTGATTTCCGCATTTGTCTTAACATGTGAAACATCGATAGCGATGATGATATCAGCTCCCATTTCCTTAACTACTGACACAGGAACCCTGTCCACTACTCCTCCGTCCACTAAAAGCCGGCCATTTAATTTTTCAGGCACAAATATACCCGGGATGGATATGCTTGCCCTAACTGCATCAGAAATGGGGCCGCTTTTAAAAACAATTTTTTCGCCAGTCATTAAATCCGTGGCTACAACATTGACAGGAATATCGAGGTCCTCGAGGTTTTTTCCATGAGTAAATATACGGATGAGTTCCTTTACTCGTTTCCCTGCCACAAAACCCATTTTAGGCACTGTAAAATCTAAATAATATTTCCTTTTAAATGCTTTGGAAAGCTTATATAAACGATCCACATCCAGCCCCGCCCCATAAAAGCAGCCAACCATGGCACCCATGCTGCTGCCGGCAATGTAATCAATCGGTATGCCTGCTTCCTTCAAGACCTTGATAGCACCCAGGTGGGCGAATCCCCGAGCTCCTCCCGAACCAAGTGCCAAACCTATTTTCGGACGCTGCAAAAGACTCCCCCCTTATAAGCCAATGGCCGATTCGAACTTATGCTTATTCTATTCTTTTTATTTCCAAAAGAAGCATACAATAAAAAATTTTCAGGTGAAAATTCACATAGGCCTGTACCTAATTCTATGGTCTATTTTAAAGTTCTATGAGTATATTGAGTTATATGGGGACAAGACTTGACAGCACAGGCATAATCACTGTAAACCTTTGTTCCGGAATCAGGAAAAAAAATGAAAAGGCCGGAGAAAAATATAGATGCAAATGCTTTTTTATTTTACCATTGTTTAAATTCATTTCACAGTCAGTACAACTTGAGGGAGGCTTGTCCGTGTTTCGTTCCAAATTAAAAACGGTTACTCTTGCACTCTCTGTAACCTTAATGGCCATCGCACTAATTTCATTTCCCCAGGAATCGGTTGATGCATCCATAAGGGGATTAGATATGTGGTGGGAAATCGTCTTCCCTTCATTGCTGCCCTTCTTCATAGTATCAGAAATGCTGATCGGCTTTGGTGTAGTTAAATTCATTGGAGTACTCCTTGAACCTTTGATGAGGCCTTTATTCAGAGTACCTGGAGTTGGCGGGTTTGTTTGGGCAATGGGGATGGCTTCAGGCTATCCGGCCGGAGCAAAACTGACTGCAAGATTGCGGCAGGAAGGACAGCTCTCAAAAACAGAAGCAGAGCGCCTGGTTTCCTTTACTAATTGTTCAAATCCTTTGTTTATATTCGGTGCAGTATCGGTTGGTTTTTTTAATAACGCCAAGCTTGGGGTGATATTGGCCCTGGCACATTATCTCGGCAATATTACCGTCGGTTTATTAATGAGGTTCTATGGAAAGAAACCCAAGCAGCCATCCCATGGTGTAAGGACGTCAAAGCCATCTTTGCGGGCTGCCTTATCAGCTCTTCATCGGACAAGAATAAAGGATAATCGCCCGATTGGCAAGCTTCTTGGAGATGCAGTCATGTCATCCATCCAAACACTTCTAATGATCGGCGGATTTATCATTTTATTCTCAGTTATTAACAAACTCCTATTTCACATTGGGATCACAGCATTCCTAGCTAAAGGCTTAGAAGCCGTATTGTCAATATTCAGCCTGCCAACTGAATTAAGCATCCCGTTCATTTCAGGCTTGTTTGAAATAACACTTGGCAGCCAGATGACGAGCCAGGTTCAGCAGGCAACATTAATGCATCAGGTCATTATTGTCAGTTTCGTACTCGCTTTCAGCGGATTCAGCGTGCAGGCTCAGGTGGCGAGCATCCTTGCACAAACTGATATTAATTTCAAGCCTTTCTTCTTCGCAAGAATTGTTCATGGTTTTGCGGCTGCCTTTTATACATTCATTCTTTGGCAGCCAATTTATGAACGCTATTACAATACGGAGCAGCCATCCAATGCCATTCCGGTCGGATTCTTTGAAAAATACTCGTTTCTCGGTAAATTAATGGATGGAATCGTCTCTTCGGGACCGCTTATTACTATACTTGCACTTTCTGTTTATACTTTAATGCTCGCCAGGCGTTTAGATAGGAAGTAAAATCAAAACGGGTACCTATCAGGCACCCGTTTTGTTAAACACCATACAATCTGCGTGTAAGGACCCCGCTGATTCATTTTTATTGAAACTTGTTTTTAAGAGCTTTTTCTACAATGTCAGGAACTAGTTCTGATATGTCCCCGTTATATTTTGCCACTTCTTTCACAATACTTGAGCTTAAAAACGAATATTGATTGTTAGTCATAATAAAAAAGGTTTCCACTTCATCATTTAAAACTCTGTTCATGGATGTGATCTGCATTTCATATTCAAAATCAGAAACTGCGCGAAGGCCTCTAATAACAGCATTCGCATTAACGGATTTTGCATAATCCATCAGCAGCCCCTGAAACGAATCAACTTTAACATTCTTAAGATCCTTTGTAACTTCTTCTATCAGCTGAATTCTTTCTTCAACACTAAAAAGAGGACTTTTTGACGAATTATTCAATACAACTACATACACCTGTTCAAATACCTTTGCCGCTCTCTTAATAATATCCAGATGGCCGTATGTAATTGGATCGAAGCTGCCTGGACAAACCGCGATGCCTCCCATTGTTATCCCCCTGTCATGTTCTTATTATGTATTTTTTCCATTAGCATTCCTAGTATGTATTATTCAGCCAAGCTGTAGATAGAGATTGAAATTATCCCGTAATTTTCATGTTTTTGCTGAACCAGTCTTCCAACATTTTCAGGCAGCTCCACATCTGACTCATGTTCGCATAGAATTGTTCCCTGTTCCGAAAGCAGATTATTCTCATCAATTACCTTGAGAAGCTTAAGCAGCTGCTGCTTGCGGTATGGCGGATCGAGAAATATATAATCAAAAGCCAGATCTCTTTTTAAAATTGCCTTGAGTGCTCGATCCGCATCATTTCGATATATTTCCGCCTTTTCTTCAAAATCGCAATTCCGAATATTTTCATGAATGGTCTGAATGGCCTTTCCGTCCCTATCCACAAAAATAACCTTGTCCGCTCCTCTGCTCAGAGCTTCAATGCCAAGGCCGCCGCTGCCAGCAAATAGATCAAGCCCTTGGCCACCGTCAAAATAAGGCCCTATTATATTAAAAATAGCTTCTTTTACTTTATCAGTAGTCGGACGGGTTGAGCTGCCCGGAACAGCTTTTAATATCTTCCCTTTTCTAGTTCCCGATACCACTCGCATACGATCACCACTAACCTGCAATATTTCAATTTTCCAGACTGTCGAATTGGAAAACTGTTTTTTTCTCTCCTATCCTACCATATCTTACAATTTGTAGCCAACCGGCAAATTGTAAGCGAAATCATCAGCTGGAAAAAAATATAGTATGAAGTGTATATCCATGAGAATTGTGGAAATAATGTAATTAACAGCATCTATTCAAGGATGTTGTTGCCAACCGCGGAGAAGACTTACGTTTCCCCATAAGTTCTTCCTCCGGTTTCTCCTCTCCCTTTGCCTTCTATCCTGAAAAGGATATAGAAGGACCCTGCAGTTAACTGCAGGGCTTTTTATTTTGTAATTCATTAAGTCCTGTTAGGGCGTAAGGTGAATCCCGCCTTCTCTTTCTTCAGCAGCCACTCCGAAAAGTGCTTTAAACCATTGGATTTCCATCCATACAGTTCCGTTTTGCCTGGTTAATGGATTTATAAGCAATCCATAGTCTTCTTCATTATAGATAAAAACATTTTTATTCAAATAAAACCGATAACTGTTATTCCCTTTTGACACAAGCATTGTTTCCTCGCCGGATAGGATCTTGACTTCATATCCTAATGCCTGCATCGCGGCTGTAAATGGAAGAAAGATCTTCCCATCCCTATATACTAAATTAATGCTCGCCTTCTCAGCACCAGACACCAATAACTTTTTTTCTTCCTGAAAATACAGCGGGACAAGCGGTGCTTCGTTTTTGATATTCATCGTGAAAAATTGTGTGTGCAAACCTTTAGCATTGCCTAAAAGCTTGTCCAGCTTTTCTGCATTCAGAGAATCCGCCTGGAATACAGTTATAAGAAATTCTTTAAGTTCATGTTCGGTCAACTCCCCTTGCAATTCCTTCAGGGCTATGCTTCCTTTCGTTGAGCCGGGTTTTAAATCCAATAAGCCTGCTGTGAAAGCATCAATAATCCAGTCAGGAGAGTCATCTGAAAACTTTCTGTAAAACTGCAAAGCTATAAGCTTTTTTTCCAGCTGGTCGACTTTAATGTGTGGAGAAGCAATCAGGATAGTTTCATCCGTATATTCAGGATAGCGATGTGTAAGGATAATCGACATAAATGGAAAATTTCCGATGTCATTCAGTTTCTTAAAATCCAAGCTGGCTGCCCGAATATCTGCTGTATATGCATCTGCGTTGTTTAGAGCTGTCTTTAAAAGCGGTTCCTTTTGCCAGTAAAGTGATGGAACATTTCCATAGCCCTCGAAATAATAATAATCGATATGATCTAATTTCTTTTGGGCTTTTAGCCTGATTCCCGCAGCCCATGAACCCTCTCTTTTGAAAGAATCCGAAATTGAAATGGACAAGCCTTCAGCCTTTATTCCGTGGACTTTTACAAACCAATCAGTTAATAAGAATGCTTTTTTCTTTTCATTTATCGGTACAGTATATTCAAATATCATCCGATCATCAGCAGAAAAAAATGTATAAGTACTTTCGTCTGCTGAATCACAGGCTTTTCCCGTTCCACTTTTGCAATTCCATTTATATAGAGTATCGGGGATATCAAGCCTATATTCTTTTCGGGCCTTGAGTCCGTATAACTTTTGAGTGATTTTTAGTTCTTTCAGATGCGTTTCAACTGTGATTTCCTGTGTAATCGCCTCGGAACTCTCCAAGGCAATCGCACGCTCAGAATAAGCCTGCCACTGACACAGCAGCATACCTGAAATAACTCCAGACAAAATTAAAAAAATTAATAAAGATGCCTTCCACATTGCTATGCCCTCTTAGTCATTTTTCTTTTAACCTAACAATACCAAAGGGAAGGTCATCAGTCACATTAATTTTTATAAATTTTATGATTTTTTTCCATTCTATTTTTATCCTGAAAATGATAAAGTATGGATGGACAAAAAGCATTTAAGAAGTGAATGCTATGAGTTTTAAGGAGGTATTTATTTTGATACAGCGTTTTATAGAACTTGGCGAGGGATACTCAGATATTTATGAATTAATTGAAATTGCGCGGGCGAACAAACATCGACTGTCCCACATGGCCGCATTCCATACGAGCATCAATAATAAAGAAATGACATCCCTGGCAGTCATATTGAAGCCGACAGACCCGGGAGAATTTCAGCCGTTATATATATGCCGTGAAGGGATACCGAATCCAAAGTCAGCGCCAAATAAAAGGTATGAGTTATTCGAGGATGCTGCGAAAGAGCTGGATAAAGAAATTATTCAGCTGACAGTAAAGCCTTCTGCTATTTTTAATGAAAAGGAATTATATTATCAATATTTGATTGGAATTTTAAGGCTTAATCATTTTATTGCACCTTTGCATTAAATGAGAAAAAGGCATGAGCTTTTGCTCACGCCTTTTTAAATCCCCATCTTATAATCATATTCTTTAGCCTTGTCCGGTTTGGAATTTTCAAATTCCGTTTTTAGGAACGGCTTATAGGATGGTTCCACTTTTTTTACAAAAGAATATGAATTTATCTTCTCCATAATGGTTTCCGTATCGGCAAGGTCACAGTATAGCACTACATATTTGAGCCGTTTTGAAACATAATGGACATTTCCGAATCTTCTTAACATTTTTGCCTGCTTTAAAGAATAAAGCCATACGATTATTCCTTGCCTTTGACCAAGCATATAGTTTTCCCCTTCAGTGATCGTTTGTTTTATTTAGTCTAGCATAGAAAAATAACAGTTTTCAATGGGAAGGTTCAAACTGCGTATTTTATTTAAAAAGAAAAAACCAGCATTAGCTGGTTTTTGAACGCTGCCTCTGCGGGCGAGGAACTTCCTCTTTTCTAAGAACAGCCGCAGCTGCCTCCAGAACCGCAGCCACCTCCGCAGCTTGATTCAAAGAAGGGATTGCCGGTGGGAACTTTAATATGTTCAGACACAGAACGTCCTATCAGCATGCTTACCTCATCCAGGAGGGTTTGCAGGCCGGTCTCTGCTCTTCTGAATTCCGCAACATGGATATCCATGTCCATGTCGCGCTTTAGCTCCCTAATTGACATCATCACCCTCTTGTACTCCGGATGATATTTGCCAAATCGCTGAACTTCTTCATACAGTTCTTTCATTTCGATAAAATCGTGTATCTTCCTTTGAGTTTCACGGCTGTTCTTTAATTTATATAAACTTTTGCGGTAATGTTCCGCTTCTTCAGATTCTGTAATCATCGCTGCAAGTTCGTCAGCTTTGTCCAAAATAGCCATTCTTTCTAATGTAGCAAGCAAAATAGCTCACCTCCGTTTCTTATTTTATCATGAAACGGTTTAAAGCTAAAGCAAATAGACTAAGGAATCAGCACAAGAAAATCTCTTTTCATAGAGGCTTCAGCACTGTTGCCTTTAACAAGTTCCAGTCCGATTCGATGTTTGCCTGAAGGAAGTCCTTTGATAATAAAAGCAGCTGAATGGATTTCATCCTTCTTCTTTCCGTTTATATACAGGAGAATTTTGCCTTTTTCTTTGCTGCTCTGCTTTCTAAAGGACACATCCTGCACAATACATTCAACAAAAACGTCTTTTCCTTTTATTTGATGCCTTACAAAAAAAGGATCCTTGGCTGAGCTTTCCACACCTGAAACCGGCAATAGCTGTTCTGCTTTAACTGCATTCACCGGAGGACTGGCTTCAGCTTTTGTTTCGGGCTCAGGAATATCTTTCTGGCACGCTGCAAGAATAAAAATAAACAGCAATATAAAAATGTATTTTTGCCTTTTCATTATTTTACACTCCTTTAGGATGTCTTCCGTAACGATCTGATAAAGTTAGTGTTTGCCCGGCTGCTTATTTTTACTCTATAACAAATAAAAAGCTCTCTCGTGTGCGAGAAAGCTTTCTAACTGGATTGAGAATTCATGGCCTGAAACATGCTCATCATCATGGAGGCCATTTGCACTCCATTCGTGAATTTTTCAACCTGGTGGGGAATTGTTTTTTTATAATAGTGCAGTGCTGCCACTTCCAGAGATTGAATTTCGTTCGGATTTCTGCTCAGTTTTCTATACCAATGAGGCTGCTCACGGATAAATTGCTTAAGCTCCTTCTTTTGTTCAAGATACTCAACGATATCTTTTCTCATCTGTTTACCCCTTAATCCTTTTTAAATGTAAAAGGGCTGCCTGGTTTAGTCATTGGCTTTGAGCCTCCTGAGGGTTTCTGGCCGCCGCCCTGAAATTGCGAAATAACCCCCTGCACAGCTGAAAGTGCCTGGCTGAGATTAGTAATGTACCCCTGCATTTGATTCGCATCCATTTGCTTAAGAGTACCCATAATGCTGCCCATCCAGTCACTTTTTTTCTCTTCGGGCTTTTGTGTATTATCTTTGTTTTCTCTAAAGGAATCCCACCTTGAATCTTCTTCCCCAAGCAAATACCAATCCTCGTATAATTCCTGCCACGTTGTATTACCATCTCTGACTTCTTTGATGATCCGGGGATTCTGTTTAACAAACTCCTTAAACTTTTCAACAGAGGGATGAAGCTTCGTTTTGGACATGCAATATCACCTCGTTCTGATGCAAATGCCTATAATACCATATGAAGATGAATGAAAAAGGTGAATATTTTTGTCTGCTTTATTGATCCATTAAAATTCAAAAATTCAGCCATTAATGATAATATATGAATGCAGAAAGATATTGAAAGGTGAATAATAATGAATAGAGATCTCATGGAATTATTTGATCAGTGCACCAGGAATGCGACTGACGAAGAATTAACCGCTTTAGAATCCCTGCTTTTAGGTTTTCATAAAAGACAAAAAGGTCAAAACAGCTCATATATTGGCGGTCTGCTTCATATGGAACGGCAAATAACTGAAGATGAGTGCACATTGACAGTTCCTTTAAGTAAGATCGTCAATAATCCGCTCGGAATTCTACATGGGGGAATAACCGCAACAATTATTGATTCTGCCATGGGAACACTTGCGGCTTCACTGCTTCCTGAAGGTTTTGGTGCTGTTACGACACAGTTAAATATTCATTATCTTGCGGTCGGCAAAGGGGAATACGTAACATGCAGAGCGACAATTGACCATAAGGGAACAAAAAGCATGGTATTATCTGCAGATGTAATCCGTTCGGATGGAAGAAAAATTGCACAGGCAACAGGCAGCTTTTTTATCATCGAAAAGAAAAATGTAAATAATTAAAGGCTGGTGGGAAGATGGTCACCGCTATCGTTATACCAATAATTTGCCTTTATTTTTTTTGGCTGACAAAAAAGGAAATGCGTGAGGGTTATGCGAAGTGGAGGAGCCTGGCAGATGTTTCCGAGGAGGCGATCATTTCCGGCGAAGTCGTCCATCTAAGCGAGAGCAGGCAGCGCTATAATTACAGCCGCTATGTTCATGTTCTTGAATTGACCGTTCAAACAAAGGGCTTCAAACATTCAAATATAAAAAAAATTACTCCTATAATGAATAATACTTCAATTCCTTCTGTCAAGATCGGTGACCCTGTTCACTTATATGGAAATTGGAAGGATGACTTTTTTCAGGTTGGCCGGATTCAGATTGTTAATAGTAAAAAAGAGCCTTAATTTAGGCTCTTTTTCATTTTTTGACTTCTCCATCAGCTTTTTTTATGAAATTTTGCGTATAATGCTTTTTATAAACTCCAACTCCAAGATGTGTAAATTCTTCATTCAGCAGACTATCCCGATGGCCTTTGCTGTTAAGCCATCCTTCAACTACAGCGGGCGCATCCGTATAATTTGCAGCTATGTTCTCCCCTGCAGCCTCATATGAGACCTCCCCAGCTTTAAGCCGGTCCGTCAAATCGCCATTAGTTTTAGAATTATGAGAAAAGACATTGGATTCATACATATCTTTACTATGAGCTAATGCTGCTGATGCAGTCAGATCATCCCATATCAGCGGCTGTATATGATGCCTGACTCTTATAACATTGGTGATGTCGAAAATTTGCTTCTCTTTCGCTCTCTCCACATCTTCTGCAAAGGCAGGAGAAGGCAAAGGGGGCTCCAATAATTCACCACGGTAAACCATTTCATACGGGCGCAGCTTTATCAAAGTGGCTGAATCCATTAACCTCACACTGGATAGCGTCCCTGTAAATCTATCGATATTCAGCTGTGCAAAATACTCACCAACCATAACCAGCGGCCTTGTATTGAGGTCATCTTCAGATAATTCGAAACGGTATGAGCTGTCTTTTACTTTAAGACTGAATTCTGTTTCAAAAAAAACGGATGTATATAATTCACCAATTGGCTGCCCTATTTTGAAAGGATAAATATCTGAATCTTCACCTGTCGCAAACAGACTAACCACTTTATTATTGCTGACGCCAGCCTGAATATACTCAGTGCTGCTTTTATAATATATCCACCATTCGTAGCCATAAAAAGAAGGATCTATTCTGGACGGCTCTCCCAAACTTTCTTTAAGCTCCCCAGCTGATTTCCCCATTAGTGATGCCACACCCTTTTCAGGGAACCCCGTATTGGAAGATAAGTTATTTTCCTTATTATTTATATCCTTAATTGCATTTTCCTGACTGACAAGTATTTCCCCTTTTTCTTTACGCCCAATATCGATGTAAAAGCCTGCTGCCAGTAAAATGCAAATCAATACTAAAATTCTGAAAAGTGCTCGCAGAGAACCGTACCTCCCTTCTGTTACTTGCTGTAATTAAGGCAATTAAAAGTATAACATGCAGGCGTTCTGCTAAATGGAACCTGAATGAAATTATTGCATATATACTATTAATCATACCATTAGGTGTATTGTTTATCTATTATTTTCAATAAGTTCTGTATGCAGCAGCCTTTGCTGCAAAAAAAGAACACCCTGATGGTGTCCTCTTAATGCTGTGCTTCAGTTTCGTGTTTAGAAATATCAGTAAGGGCTTCTCCAGCCTGGTCATCTGTTAAATGGCGCACGGCAAAGTCACCTAGTGATACGATCCCAACAAGCTTGTCACCTTCCACAACAGGAAGCCTGCGAATTTGATGTTCTGCCATCAAACGGGCTGCTTCCCGAGCCTCTGTATCCCTCGTTACAGTTACTAAATGGCTGCTCATAATATCTTCTACCTTAGATGAAGCAGGGTGTTTTTCTGCTACACAGCGAAGAACGATATCCCGGTCAGTAATCATTCCGACGAGCTTATCATTATCCACAATGGGTATAGCCCCTACGTTTAATTCTTTCATCTTAACTGCCACTTCATAAACATTGTCCAATAGAGAACAGCTTTCAACCTGATCTGTCATAATATCGCG
Source organism: Cytobacillus firmus NBRC 15306 (assembly GCF_001591465.1). Lineage (GTDB taxonomy): Bacteria > Bacillota > Bacilli > Bacillales > Cytobacillaceae > Cytobacillus > Cytobacillus firmus. The sequence continues at coordinate 3,442 of NZ_BCUY01000002.1, read as the reverse complement.
AATTTTTTCCATTTTTTATCCTCCTTTATTTTTTTCAACAATGAATAGGGTCCAATAGTGACCGTGCAGGCCTCCTTGAATATATCCTGAACCAAAATGAGTTGCCTTTTTGTTTAGAATATTTTCCCGGTGGACTGCGGAATTCATCCAGGCATCAAACATTTCATCAGCTGTTTTATAGCCCGCCCCGATATTCTCCTTTACGGTCAGAAAAGAAATTTGCTGATTCCTTAACATTTCTGTAGGATTTCCATATGTAGGAGAATTATGTGAAAGATATTGTAATTTCATCATATCCGAAGACTTTTTTTGGGCTGCAGCATTTAACTTCAAATCTACAGACAATGGTTTTAGCCTAAACTCCCTTCGTTTTTCGTTGGCAAGCCTCATTAGCTCATTTTCATAATCATCCATTTGGGGAATAGCAATCTTCTTTCCTTGGCCGGGTATAATAATAATTTCACCTGGAAAAATTAAATCAGGATTTTCTATCTGAGGATTACCGTTAATAATTTCCTGCAAATCCTTCTGGAATTTTAGCGCAATTTCCCAAAGAGTATCCTTTTGCTCAACTCTGTAATCTGCTGCAGCACCTGCAGGCTGTGGTGTTAAAAATATTAGAAAAAAGAAGATACTGATGGCTTTGTATTTCTGCAATTGACGCTTCCCCTTTCACAGTTTGGCAGCTGCTCATTTCCAGTTGCTCAAGATATGCCAGTCAGGCGTTAAATTATGGCATTTCAGCAAACGTTCTGTAGAGAAGGATGTTTTCTTGCATGAATCCGTTGCAAGTTACGCTTTTTTCTACTATTATTAAATTTGAGATAAACTTGTTAAAATTATGCATGGATCGTTCAACAGAACCATGGATGTTTTCAGGAGGGACAATTATGAAATTTGAAAACACAGGTCTGGAAAATAAAAAAGCAGACTTAACCCGCTTAGATGAAGTAATGCTTTCTCATGGCCTGGTCCGTGAAGGGCAATGGGATTATGAAAGAGTTACATATGACCGTAAATTCGAATTAAAAGAGGGTGTTTTTTACCTTCGTGTATTTGGATATGCGACTGAAGGAGATGTAGGGGCTCATAGAGCAACTATCCAGCTTATGACCCCGCTGCTTGGCAAGCATTATTATCCGCATGGGGTAGAATACGGTGAAGGCGAAAGCTTCCCTAAATCATTAGTAAGTCAGTGCGAAAAAACTCTAAATGAGATTAATGCAGAGATTGACCAATTCGCTGAATAATTTTCTCTTACATTTAGATTATGGAAAAGACGCATGAACATCATGCGTCTTTTTTACATTAGTTTAGACCTGCAAAATTTAGTTTTCTGAAAGAGCGTTTCCTGCAGATATAATTTTTTGAACTGAGAGATCTACTCTTTTAACCTCCAGTCCTGTTAAATGGACAATTTCATCCTTGATTTCTTTCTGAATCCTGAGAGTTTCCTCCAAAATATTTTTTCCTTTTACTAAGTTAAGCTTAATTTTTAAATATACTTCAGTGTTACTAAAAGTGATGGAAATAGGGTTTTTTTTTCTCTTAAAGAAAGTGTATCTTTCATGCTTAAGAGGAATAACACTTTTTCTTTCCTCCAGGCTGGATTCTACGATTGCGGAGATTATATCACTGGCTGCCTGAATCGTCTCGAAGCCAAGATGATCATAATGCATCTTACTTTCACTTCTTTCTGTACGATTTTTTATACAGGGCAACAATCTCTCAGGAAAAATACATAAATTTTATTTTTACAATATGTAATGCTTACAACAATAAAAGTGTTACAGTCTTGTTATCGTTACCTTATTCTTCGGAGTGAATCACAAAGAGTTGCGAAAAGTTCCCAAAATAAAAAAGCGCCTGTCTGGACGCTTTTTCTTTCCTTAATCTGTAAATTTTTTTCTAAAAAAAGTCATAAAAAAAGGACTTTTGCACAGGAATTTTTCTTTCAAGTATTTCCGCATCATTTCTTGGACCTTTAATTTCACCTAGATCATATAACTCCATTGGCCTCTTATAGCCAATTATAATCGCTGAAAGGGCATTGATAGACATATGCAGACCTCGTGCTGGAGGGTTTATGCATTGGCTTCCTGCTTTCTCTTTAAACACCCTGACACCTTCGTCAGCAATTAGGTAGCTTCCATTATTCCATGGTGCATGGTGATCCTCAATATGCAGAAAGACATTTTCACTATTTTCATTGAAAGAATATTGGCCGAGACACTTTCCAGCATTGACAATTCTCCCCATAAAGTACGGAAAAACCTCCATTTTTAAATTAGGCTGATTCAGGTAATAAGGAAATGGATCGTGTACTGATGTAATGATCTTTACTTCCTCAACCATTGAATCATGCTGACAGATAAAGTTCCATAAATTCACTCTGGCTTCCTGATTTAGAGCTGCGAATTCTTCGATATCCATTTTATTGTCTTTTACCTTAAATAATATATAGCCCTGTCCTTCACCTGAGTCGTTAAAATACACCGCAATCTGGTAATCAGAATACACAAAGTTCTCCCACCAGTATGAGTCTCTTACAAGCCCTCCTGAATAACGCTGCATATATTCCTTATAAATCTTTTCGATGGTTAATGTGTGCTGGTTCTTAGTAAATCGCTTAATGGTCCCTGAAGGTTTTCCCGTCATTTTTAAATCTATTTTCTTAATAAGCGTTTTCTTATATTCAGTGAATATCTCCCATCCGTATTTCCGATAGAAAGAAATATCAAATGGATGCAAAAATGAAAAGAGCTGATCCTTATTATTCATCTCGGCTAATGCGTGCTTGATCAGGCTGCTTACATGCCCTTTTCTTCTGAATTCCGGATATGTTGCAACACCAGCAACACCTCCCATATCCCATTCAAAGCCATTAATATGAACTTTCAGGGGGATAATGTGAAGTTTGGCAGCCAAACTTTCCCCTTCCCAGATACCAAAAATGGCATGATTTTTTAAACGTTCCATCCTGGCCGGGATGTCAGCTTCAGGCACATTGTACTGGAAGGCATACATAGAAAGCTTCATGGCCTCAAGATATTCATTCTCTGTTAATTTACTTACCGACACAAAATTCACTCCCAATTAAATATCATTATAACTATTCGCCATATACTTATTAAGTCCTTTTAATTAAGAAGCGGATAATTTTTTGGGCATAAAAAAATACCGCTAAACAGCCAGCGGCATCTCATAACCTGTTACGTACCCAGGATTGCTTTTATAACTGATGTGGTTTCTCCTCCATGGTAGAAAACATACAGCAGCAGATAGACTGCAACACCTGTTATGCCAGTAAAAAACCAGACCACACTGGTTATCGGTCCCAATTTCCTATGTGCTGCCAGTTTATTTTTATAGCCCGTATATAACGAGATAATTCCTAAAACTGCCCCAACAGTTGCCAGGGTAATATGGAAAATTAAGAAAA
>NZ_BCUY01000001.1 GCF_001591465.1 Cytobacillus firmus NBRC 15306 | reverse complement strand
ACAGTGTAAAGGAACTAAATGACATTTACCGGCAATTCATTGAGGTGGAAAGAAAATATAAGGCAGAGTCTGAAGAACTTAACCAAATGCTGGATCAATACAAGGAAAAGGACATAAAAAATGAAAAAATGATCCGAAAATTAGAAATTGAGCTGCAGGAGTTAAGGTTAAAAGAGAAGAGTTTATTAGAAGAGATAGAAAATTCAGATAAAACAGCTAAAATGCAAGAAACTAAAATGAAGCGTTCTTCTCAGATGCAAAAATCAAAGCTACTGAATAGAAAAATAGAAAAGGAAAGAAATCAGGATTTTGACAGGCATGGGTCTCTGCCAATTCCACCTCAATCAGCCACGACCATGTTTGACCCTTTTAAATATTCAAAAAAACAATGAGTAAATAAACAAGGAGTGTATATAATGAAACGTCAGGATATTCAGGAAATGTATAAAAAATCAAAGTCAGTGGCTGTCGGCAGCGGAAGGAAGAAAAAAGCGGCTGCCAGACCAGTTCAACCCCAATATAAAAGATGCTGCGGCAGGTAATTTATCTGGCAGCGGAGGCGAATCCATTCGACTATCCAGAAATGTTTACTCTGAAATGCTCGCTCATGGAGAAAAAGAATTACCTTTTGAAGCATGCGGGTTATTATCAGGTTCTGGGGAAATGATAAAAACAATTTGGAAGGCGGTAAATAATAAGCGAAAGATGAACTCTTTTGAAATAAATGAAGAACAGGTTACATTACTCCTAACTAAAATTGAAGAAAAGAACGAATGCTTAGTCGGCATTTACCATTCACATCCAACAGCTCCGCCTGTTCCTTCAAGAGAAGATATTTGCTTTGCATATCCCGATCAAGTTTACTTTATTATTTCTTATGCTAAGAGAAAGCCAATAGTAAAATGCTATAGAATGAAACAGGGTAAAGTGTTTCCAGTAAAGATTATCTTTTATGATTAAAATAAGTCAGCCCCCACCTGCCAATTTGCTTTAAAAGAAAACGGTCAACATTAACGTTGACCGTTTTCTTGTTGATACCAGCATGGTCCTAACTCAATTATGGCCCCTTGAAAGACTTTGTTACGGTAAGAGATAATCAACTCATGATTTTTATCCTCTCACTCAATAACAACCTTTACCTTTCGTTAATAACTTTTCTCATTTCTTCTTTATTGTTCTGGGCCGCACAATATCTTTTAGCCAGCTGCAGATTAGCTGCATAGTTTTTATGATCGCGTGTATGAACACGAGGGTGCCATAGGTGATAAATACTTTGTTCTATCCTTACGTAACGCCCGCAAAAGGTATTCATAGCAGCAGCGAAAGCATCATCTTCTCCTCCCCATCCCTGAAAGCGTTCATCAAATCCCCCGGCTGCCTCAAAACAAGCACGGGTCATGATATTTATACCACCAACTGGCTTAAACCCTTTTGGTCCTCTTGGTTCAGTTTTAAGGTTAATAGATAATGGCCAAGCTGGTTTTGTCTGCAGTAATTGACTTGTACTATTCTTGGTCAAATCATTTACAATATTATATGGTATAATCCATGGATGCTGGTCAAGCATCTTTATTCCTTTTTTTATAGTGCTGGGACTGCAGATGATATCAGCATCAACAATTATTAAATTATTGCCTTTTGCTTTTTTCACTGCGTTGTTTATAGCTTTTGCTTTATTAAACGGAGGTTGGGAAGTTGCGATAATTATTTCTGCTTGCGGAAATAGATTTTCATAAAAGTTTTTAATCCATCTAAATGCATTTTCTCGTGGTCCATTATCTGAGAAAAAGGGAATTAGTATTGATAATTCATTCATATTTTCATGCTAGCCTCCTTAATGGGCAATATAAAATCCTTGACTTATTTCAAGAATAAATTATTTTTAAAGGGTTTAATAATTAACGGCATATACTTCTTCCTTTGGGTTGCATATTCTGTAATGGTTTTATTCTCATTTTCATGGGATTTGATTAATTTAATTATTTTAGAAGATAAACTCTGATCCCCAGTGGATATAACTAAATCATTTAATCCCAGTGAATAAAATAAATCAAAAACTTTGTATCTGTATCCTAAGGCTATAGATGGGACACCTGCTGAGAGAGAAATAAGATTAGGATGCATTTTAAAATTTATTGATATAGAAGTTGATGATAATCTTTGAATTAGCTCGTTCTCAGTATATAGCTTAGTATCTAGTATAACGTTAGTTGGGTCATTTATTTTCTTGTATAACCTTTCACCTATAGGACGGTCTTTATCCCATACAGTATATATTAAGACTTTGTAGCCTTCTTTTATCATTTTACTTAAGGCAATTACCAATTGATCCTCAACTTCCAATTCATTTTTCCCATAAATTTTGTTGTATGAAGTTCCCCAATTAATTGCAATTGTTTTATTCTTTTTGTTCCAAGAATTCATATTTGCAACAGGCAGTAAAAGACCAGGGTCACCGATTATCTTAATATGTTCTTCTTTAACACCAAGGCTAATAAGCGCTCTCTTTGTTAGAGGACCCCTTACTCCAGCATAAACAGCCTTTGCAAAAGTTCGTCTTAGAATTTTTGCATCCTCTGCGTTAAATAAGCCGGATAGGTCTGCTGACTTCCCTGCTTTTAATTTATTCAGATCTGATTCATCAATTTGGTCAATACCACTTCCCCAAATCATTACTTTTTTTCCTAACTTGATTCCGTTATAAAGAATATTAATAAAATACGGATCAATGAGAGAACCGCCTCCAAGAACAATCAAATCATATTTTGAGAGGTTAGTTGTATCTACTCCCGGGTATGAAGGGATAATCCGATAAGGTGTCAACATGTATTTACTGCTAAGGGATGTAAAAATATTTAATAAGAGGTCATCTCCTAAATTTTTATGACCTACCCATCCAAGGTATAGTATTTTTTTCATTATTATTACTCCTCGTATATTAGTAGTAAGAGCTTTAACTTGAAAAGTTCCTAGGCTGTATGAAATTCTTTTTTTTGAAATATAAATCACTCATAATATTAATAACTTCCATCGCCCTGTGCTCATAGGTGTGATGGCGTAAAAGGTGCATCTTTCCTTTTTGGGCTATTAACTCAGCTTGACTGGGGTTTTTTAAATAGTAGTTAATTTTACTAATAAGGTCTTGCTGATTTTTGAATATTACGCAATGTTCATTTTCCTGGAATATATTTTCGAGACCGGGAACATAATCTGTAATTACTAAACTGCCGCATCCGATTCCTTCGAATATCCTCATGTTTAGACTCTTGATCCTATCAGCACTGTAGTTAATCACTATTTTTGAATTACAGTATTCATCTCTTAAAGCTTTTAGAAAAATCTTTTTCCCTAATGAAAGCCTATATTTTCTTCCAAATAATTTGTTAATTCTGCTGAGGGCCAAAGCCCTATTTTTATAAAAGCTGGGATTCTTGCTGCCAACAAAAGCAATGTCAATTTTCCTTTCACTGAAATTTTGGCTGCAATTGAAAATATCTGTAGACATTGCAAAAGGAAAGAATTTTACTGGAGCCGGGAAGTTTTTAGCTAAATGAAGGGAGTGGGCCAATAATATAAGGTCAGGGTTGTACATTTTCGAGAGATATATGTTGGTCTTTAATCTGTTTTCACCATGATGGATCCAAAATAGAATGGGAATCCTGGCTAGGTTTATATTTTTTACTCTTACCAGTGTTTTAGAGGGACTTTCTACAAAAATTACTCCCAAAAAATCATTTTGGTTAATCACCCCAAAGTCAATTGTGGTTTGAATCACATCGACTTCGTGGCCAATTGAACGGAAGCCATCTTCTAAATATCTCCCAGGTGTAAATTCGGTCTTTCCATAACACATTAATATTTTCTTCAACCTTTCTCACGCCTTTATTCTATATTTGTAAAGCTATATTAATTGCTTTGGTAATGGCCAATATAATATATGTTTGAATATAGAGTTTGGTATAGGTTTGCTACCTACAAAGCTAAAAAGATAGACTGTTTACATGTCAGAAAAAAAGAACCCATATGTCAGGGTTCTTAAAAAGGTATTCGAAATTTTTTAAAGAACCATGTATCATCATATTTTCTAGTTTTGAAATAGCTTTGTCTTTGTCTAAGTACACCATCATTCTTCACTTGTTTTTCTATAATGCTTGAATCAAGCCCTTTGATTAGTTTTTTGCATTTCTCAATTCTTACATAGTTAAAATGCGAATAGGCCATTCGTAAAAGATTGTAGGAGACATCCTCATTTGATATTTTATATGGATGTGATTTTCTGAAAAGGTGCAAAATTTTGACTGATGGCATTACACTGCATTTGTAGCCGAAGAGCCATAATCTTATTGACAGTTCCACATCTTCGTGTCCCCACGTTCTAAACCCCTGTTCAAATCCGCCAACTCCATTAAATGTTTTTTTGGAAATCATAAAGCAACCACCGGAGATAATTGCAGTATCAAATAAGTTTGGCTTTGCAGCATTCCATTTGATTCTTAAGTTTTTACTTAAAGACATGCCATATCCAATAAACTTAGGATCTCCAATTGCGGCAATTGCCGGAGCAACAGCATCTGTACGCCTCTTTTCAAGAGGTACGATAAGCCCGTCAATCCAATAATCTTCAAACTCCAAGTGCGCATCACAAAAGGCCAGGTATTTTCCTTTAGCTTGTTCAGCACCAAGGTTTCTTGCTCTTGCAGCACCAATTCCTTTTGTACGAATAAGCTTTACTTTATGTTTATAGGTATCTATGAAACTGCAGCAGCCATCTGTGGATGCATCATCTACCACAATAGCTTCAAATGGGATATGGGAATTTACTGAAAACAGGGAATCTAAAGTGCTTTTAACATTCGTTCCTTCATTTTTGACAGGGAAAATGATAGACACTTGTGGTGTCGCCGACACAATCTTCACTCCTTACAAAATTCATTTGCAGTTGTTCTTGTATCATATGATTGTGCGTATAGCATGGTAACGGCGAAGGTTAAGGGTTGTTTTGTCATATCCATCCTATTTGAACTCATACAATGGGAAAGGAATGAAACTACGGAAAAAGGTGATATCAATGAAAGTGAATGTATCCTATCTGGGTAAAGAAAAAGGAATAGCTGATTTTTCATCTTTGCCATCATTGATTTTATTTTGTTCCAGACATGGACTGGACACTACATGGTCAAGGGAAGAAAAAACATTATTCATTGACAGTCCTCAAAAAAATCGAATTCTTCTTCTGACAATGGAAGGAGGGGAAGATTCAGATGTGCTGCAGGAAACATCCTGTATAATGAAGGAACTGCTGAAGAATTCAGGAATTGTACTTAAAACTGAAAATGACCAGCAGGAGTATGAAGGAACTGGTTTCCATGTTCATTTGAAATTTACTAATAGTGAAGACATTGTCATTACATGCAAAAAATCAGAGATCATTCCGGTTATTCAGAAGCATTGCAGGAAAACTGTTTCAAGCCGGCCATATGTCTTTTTTAAAACAGATGGAGCGCAACAGAAAAGCGGGCCTTCAATATGCTGCGAAATCCCAGTCAATTTTAATGGTTTAGAAGAGTTCCTAATACAGATGCAGGCTGCTATTCTGGAACATTTTATCGGCAGCAGTGAGCTGCTGAACTGGGTGGGGCTCGAGACTGTAGTTGAGCTCTTCAGCAGCGGGTCGCCTGAGAAGAAAAAAAAGCGGCAGCAGAAAAGAACTCCAGACAATCGCCCGGCTGAGGTGAAGCCACAGGTTAATGCTGAGGGAGAGGCTTACTTTAATTATACAATCCATCCTCAGTCCAACAATGAAAAATATACATTGATCACAGACCTTGTAATAAAAAATACAGGTACGGCAGCACTTCATAACCCGATTGTCTGCATTAGGGTTGATCCCCCTGCTCAGGTAGAAATCGGCGGGCAGATCCTTCCACCGGAGATGGTGGAAGTATTGGCAGTTCAGGGAACGGAAGGAGCGCAGGGCTGGCAGTATGCAAATGATGATTGGCTTCAGGAAGGTTATGAAAAAGGAGTGTTTTGGATCAGGCCTATTGACACCTTATCCATTAATCCTGAAGAAATTGGCGGCATATATCAATTTCATTTAAATTTTGATAAATTGGAAAAGGGAACATGTACAGTTGAAGCATTCGTTTATTTCAGGGAACAAGATGTAACATTTAAGGCTATGAATGACATAAGCTTCGCTTTTTAAGCTGAGGGAATCCATTATTCTGGATTCTCTTTTTTATTTTGTAGTATTCTAGAATACTAAGCAGGAAATAAAGGTTGAGGATTGATTTCATATGATAAAAAGAATTAATGGGCTGCTGCTGACGATCTTAATAGCAAGCATTTTTGCGATGCTCATTTACCAATATTTAAAACCGGCGGATTTTAAAGAAGTTCCGCCCCCGACAGCACTTCACCCTCTAGTTGCTGAAAAGAAGAATGAACTTATTGCTCTGGCTGCCGACAAGGGCATTAACGTAGTTATCACTCAGGATTTCAGAAGCATTGAAGAACAGGATGCTTTATATGAAAAAGGCCGTACTGCTGAGGGAAATATTGTTACCCATGCAAAAGGCGGGGAGTCCTACCATAACTTTGGTCTGGCAATTGATTTCGCACTGATGTCCGTAGATGGCCAGGTGATCTGGGACATGAATTATGACGGCAACGGCAACAGCAGGGCCGATTGGATGGAGGTTGTTAAGATTGCAAAGGACCTTGGTTTTGAATGGGGTGGAGATTGGACACAATTCAAGGACTATCCACATCTTCAAATGGATTTCGGTCTTTCCATCTGGGAGCTGCAGAGAGGGAAGAGGCCGCCTGAAGCCGAAAGATAATAAAAGAAACTGCACTCGAGTGCAGTTTCTTTATTTGCTAAATGATCATCTCAGATTGTACATAGTGATACAGCAGTTTAGCCGTATTTTCAATCGAATCCTCATGTGTACGCTCAAAAGCATGTGATGAATCAATTCCTGGGCCGATCAAGCCGTGTACGATATCATGGCCGGAGCGGATGGCTGCTGATGCATCAGAACCGTAAAATGGGTAAATATCCAGCTTGTACCCAATTCCATTTTCCTCGGCAAGCTGCACGAGACGCTTTCTTAATTCGTAATGATAAGGACCGCTTGCATCCTTCACACAGATGGATACCGTATATTCATCAGTGGATTGGCCATCACCCATCGCACCCATATCCACAGCCAGGTATTCGACCGTTTCCGCTGTAATATTGGAATTGCCGCCATAGCCGATTTCTTCATTGTTTGAGATGAGGAAATGGGTTGTGTACGGCAGCTCAGTGTTATCTGCTTTCAGCTGTTTAATCAGCTGAAGAAGGATCGCCACACTAGCCTTATCGTCAAGATGGCGTGATTTAATGAAGCCTGCAGGTGTCGTCTGCACACGCGGGTCAAAGGATACAAAATCACCGACCCCGATTCCCAACCCACGGACTTCGTCAGCATTATGTACTTTTTCATCAAGGCGAATTTCCATGTTTTCCTGGTTTCTTTCAGCTTTCCCGGCATCTTTATAGACATGAACAGAAGTCTGATGCATCAGAATAGTGCCGGTGAATTTTTTGCCTGATGATGTTTCGATTTCACAGTACTCTCCTTCTATCGAGTTGTATTTAAATCCGCCGATTAAATCAATCTTCAGGCGTCCGCCCGGCTTAATTTCCTTAACAATTGCGCCAAGGGTATCAACGTGCGCAGTCAGCATTCTGTGATTATTTTCGTCTTTTCCAGGAAGGGTTGCAATAAGTCCTCCTTTCCGGTTGCGCTTCGTTTCCACATTAAGCTCGTTTAAAAACTTTTCTACATATGTAATCACTTCATTTGTATTTCCGGAAGGACTTGGAATTGAAACAATTTCTTTTAATAAGCTGATCGTTTCTTTTGTACTCGGGTACGCCATTCAAAAACTCCTCTCAAATTATTCTCGCGCAATTCTTATTATACTGTTATTTGTTGGGATAAGCATGTGCTATAAATAAAAAACTGCCATAACGGCAGTCCATTTGATTAAATCTCTTCGGATAGCAGGCTTTTCCTTGTTCTTAATCGGTAAAACCTTCTGAAGTCTTTTACGAGAACCTTTATGACAGAATAAAAAGGTATAGCAATCAGGATTCCGATAAAACCATAAATCGATCCTGCTGCCATTAAGATAATAATGACTGTAAGCGGATGGAGGTTAAGTCTTTTGCCCATCACATGAGGTGAGACAAGATTGCTTTCAAGAAGCTGAACTGAAATCAGAACCAGTATGATTTTTAATACCATTCCCGGTCCCTGCAATAACCCGATGAATACTGCGGGAATGATCCCGAGCACAGGACCAAGAAAAGGAACAACAGTCAGGAACATCGCAAACACAGCTAATATTAATGCGTATTCTAACCCGATAATCTTATAACCGGCATACATTAACACGCCGTCGGCGACTGCCACAATAAACTGGCCGGTTACATAGGAAAATAAAGTTTTGTCTATATCCCCCAAAATCCGATGGCCTTCTTCCTCATGTTTGTCGGGAAGGTATTTTAAGAGAAAAGGCCTGAGCTTATGGTCATCCTTGAGGAAGTAGAAAAGGATAAAAGGTACAACAACGATGACAGTGACAATACTCGTAATGGTAGAAAAAACCTTCATTACGTTTTCTCCTGCCCCTGATAAAATGGTTTCCAGGAAGGTCAGTATTTTGTTTTTGACACGGTCATAGGAGAACATGCCCATATTATTTTCCTCAACCACTTTCTCCGTTTCATCCGATAAGTCCTCCATCTTAGCAGGCAGATTTTCGCTGATTTCTGCTATCTGGCTGCCAATTGTTGTGCCGAGCAGATTAAATCCTAAATAGCCTAAACCCAGGACCGCTGCAAAGATAAGCAGAATGCTGGCTGTTTTGGGCACAGCCCTTGAAACCAGCCTGACGAGGGGTCTTAGTATATAGTAAAAAATGCCGGCAATTAAGACCGGGAAGAAAATAGTTGCAATCAGGGCACGGATCGGCCATAAGAAATAATCAATTTTCCCAAGGAGGAAAATGATGATTAACACGAATATGGTGCCTGCAGCATATTTAAAAAATGGTTTATTGATCCACATGCATATACCCCAACCCTTATATATGTATTTACTACTCACTGTTCCTTTTTTTAAACAGTGTTAAACACCGGTTTAAGAATCTATGTAAGAGGAATAGTTTAAGAATGAACTATATAACAGGTGAGGGAACTGACAATGCAATTTTTTAAGAATGTAACCATGCAGGAAGTACTGCTGTTCCTATTGTTTGCAGGATTAATGTTGACAAGAGGTTTATAAAAAATGGGATAGAACTTGTATCTGCACAGCTGTTGCCCAGTGAATGACAGGGCGGGTTAAATGGCGAAAGAACGAAACCACCATCCGCTAGAGGCTGGTGGTTTCCAAAGTAAAATTTATTTTCCTAACAAAGCTTTCACTCCAAGATAAAGAATGGCAAGACCGAAGATGATCATAGCCAGACTGCCGACAATGGTGAAAAAGCTGGCAATACCTGAAGTAATAACTGCAGTAACAGGTACCATTGTCATGCCGTAGCCAGCAAGCATACATGCAAGATATAATAATGCCAATTGATACATTACAAATCCCTCCTTTCCATACTAACGTATGAAAAGGAAAGAATCTTGCTTGGTCTAATATCCCGAATCTTCAGAATAACTCAAAAATAATTCTGTTGAATTATTTAATGTGCATGCTTTGCTTCCTGTACTGCAATGATTTTCAGGGCAGTTAATTCTTCCTCGGATAACCTTTCTGTTAAAAGACTGTATAGTTCGTTTTTCTCTGCAGCAGTCAATCCGCCTTTAACTTTTGAAGCACTCTTCTGGATTTCATCAATCGAGAAGCTTTCTGAAATCTTTTTCATAGCCTCTTCTTTTGTCTTGATCGGCAATGATGTCTTTTGAAGATCTACAGCTATTAAATCATCCTCACTGCTTCCAAGCAGTGCCTCTACATTTGGGTCACTGGCAAGCATCGCAAGGTCATCCTCAGTAATGCTGCCGGCAACTTCTGTCATTACTTTATTTGATATGGAGTTCATTGAAGCAAAATAAATGAGAAAACCCAATAGAATAAAAGACCCTCCAGTGATTGTCCAAAAAATAATTTTTTTCAACTTTATGGACTGCTCAAGAAGCGAACAGTTCCATTCACACTCCTCTCATTTTCTTTCTTCTTAAATTGTATATGGTTAGTTCCTTCTTTTGCAAATCTTTCTTATATGCAGAACGTATGTGCTATAATAGATGAATAGTAAAATAAGGGGCCGTTTCAATGGATAATAAGATAAAAATATCAGTAAGATCACTGGTTGAATATGTATATAAAAGCGGCAGCATTGAAACGGGCTTCCGTTCTGCAGTGCCGCTTTCAGAAGGAACAAGAATTCATCAGAGAATTCAAAAGCAGTATGGGGAAGAGGATCAAAAAGAAGTGTATCTGCAAGCAGGATTAACCTTCAATCACCTCGACTTTCAGCTCGATGGAAGATGTGACGGGCTTATCATTAAAAATGGCGAACGGATTATTGATGAAATTAAGTCTGTATCTCTCCCTCTATCTGAAATTGATAAATTTGCATATCCAGTCCATTGGGCTCAGGCTAAATGCTATGCTTTCATGTATGCGAAAGACAATAATATTTCAAATATGACAGTTCAATTAACATATGTACATGCTAAAACAAATGAAGTGAAAAGATTTCTGCAAAGCTATTCGTTTTGTGAACTGGAAGAATTCATAGTGCATCTTCTCGAATCCTATTCTCCCTACGCAGAATTAAGGGTTCGGCATCAAAAGGATTTAATAAAAAGTCTTCAGGAACTGACTTTTCCTTTTCCAGCTTATCGAAATGGCCAGAGGAAATTAGCAGGGGCAGTATACAAAACCATTGCCGAAGGGAAAAACTTATTTGCCAACGCACCTACAGGCATTGGCAAAACCATTTCAACCCTTTTTCCAGCATTAAAAGCCATTGGGGAAGGACATATTCAGAGGATCATCTATGCCACGGCTAAAACCATTACCCGTCAGGCTGCAGAAGGGGCCATTAGCCTGATGAGGGATAATGGTTTGAATATTAAATCGGTCACAATCACGGCCAAGGACAAAATTTGCTTTAAGGAAGAAACCAATTGCCAAAAAGACAGCTGTGAGTTTGCCAATGGATATTACGACCGGATCAACCAGGCCGTACTTGACCTCCTGAAGAATGAGAACATGATAAGCAGAACGACAATTGAACAATATGCTAAGAAGCATAAAGTCTGCCCTTTTGAATTTTCATTGGATGCCGCATATGCCGCTGACGCCATTATCGGTGACTATAACTATATTTTCGATCCGAGGGTCTCACTGAAGCGATTGCTGGAAGAGGAGAAAAAGAAAACGGCTCTATTGATCGATGAAGCTCATAACCTGGTGGACCGCGGAAGGGAAATGTATTCAAGTTCCCTGGAGAAATCAGCCTTTCTTCAGTTGAGCAGAAGCTTTAAGGGGAAGGATGAAGGGATTCAAAAAAGCGTAAAACAGGTTAATGGAATTTTTATTGCATTAAAAAAGAAATGTGGCGAAAATCAGGAGATCGCAGAAAAAGATCCCCCTGAAGAACTTTTTGAGATTCTTGAGGAATTTGTTCAATATGCCGAAAACTATCTGAGGCAAAACAGAAACAATACAGAAGAAGAATTGCTGGAAGTATACTTTGCAGCCCAGAACTTCATCAGAATAGGAAAACTGTATGATGAAAGGTTTGTAACGTATATTCAAAAGCAGAGGAATGACCTGATCATCAAGTTATTTTGCCTGGATCCATCGAATCTTCTGCACAAGGCCAGAAAAGGATATAAATCGGCTATCTTTTTTTCCGCTACCTTAATGCCTCTTAACTATTATCTGGACATGCTTGGCTTTCAAGAGGAAGATTTTATTGTATCCGTTCCTTCCCCTTTCTCCAAAGAGCAGGCTAAAGTCTACATACAGCCGCTTTCCACGAGATATCGTGACCGGGAAGAATCTATCGAACCGATTGTCAGGACTATTAAGAGCATGCTAAAGGGACAGAGGGGAAATTACTTGATCTTCTTTCCGTCCTATCAATATATGGAGAATGTTTATGGAAGGTTCCTTGATGAGGAAATGCCAGTACATGCAATCATTCAAAAGACAGGAATGGATGAAAGAGAAAGGGAGGAGTTTCTGGATGCATTTCAGCCAAATGCTTCTGGAACTCTGTTGGGGTTCGCTGTCATGGGCGGGATTTTTTCGGAAGGAATTGATTTGCAGGGAGATAGGCTGAATGGTGTATTTGTGGTTGGTGTCGGTCTTCCCCAGATTGGGTTTGAACGTGATATAATGAAAGCTTATTTTCAGCAGCAAGGGAAAAACGGCTATGATTATGCCTATACTTATCCTGGAATGAACAAAGTTCTTCAGGCAGGGGGCAGGCTTATTCGTTCTGAAAATGATACAGGGATGATTGTCTTAATGGATGACAGGTATGTACAGGCAAAGTATCAGGCCCTGCTGCCAGAGGAATGGAAGGATTTTATAGTAATAAGAAATTAAAAACATCCTGCTCAAAGAGCAGGATGTAAATCGTATTATTTAGTAATGACAGGACCTTTCGGGGCCTGCATTTTTCCGAGCGCTCTTTCGAAAACCGGGTAAAAGAATTGTACAACAAGTCCAAGTGTTAATGTTACCACGATTGTGCCTACTCCGATTGCACCTCTGAATGTCAGGGCTACACCCATTGTCAGGATCAGCATCCCAATAATAAAAAATAATAGACGTTCTTTCATGAAGACTCTCCAATCCAACGATGTTTAAATTCAGCTTGGCCCTTTTTAAAATCAATACTCCCTCAGCATTGAAATTATGAAGGGAAAATTCATTTTACCATATAAAATATATTGGGTAACAGGTTATTTTATTAAAAATTGTTGGTTTTTGCAGGAAAAAGGCGAAAGATATAAAGGAGATATCCATTTTCAATGATTTGAAATTGTGCTATATTATTTTACATTCGTTCACCATTTATTAATGCAGTATCTACAAAATTTTTACATAATAAAAACTTAGCCGCTGCTAAGTTTTTCGCATGTGTACAATTTAAGAGGTGAAACCACACAAATGAGAAAGTTATTTAAATCGCCTAAGAAACTGGCGAAAAGCAGCCTTGCTGTATTCTTTCTGACTGTTATCCTTTTTTGGCTAAAAACATATGTAGCCTATCGCATTGAATTTAACTTAGGGATTAATAATGACATACAGCGATTTCTCCTGTTTTTGAATCCGTTAAGTTCTACACTGGTATTCCTGGGATTGGCTTTGTTTTTCAAAGGGAAATGGCAATCCGGCATGCTTATTGGTTTGGATTTCTTCTTATCCTTCCTGCTTTATGCAAATGTCGTTTATTATCGATTCTTTAACGACTTTATTACGGTTCCTGTTCTAATGCAGGCAAAAGTAAATGGGGGGCAGCTGGGTGATAGTGCTCTGTCGTTAATGACTCCTTGGGATATCTTTTATTTTACAGATACACTGCTGCTTCTTTTTCTGGCAATCAGGAAGTGGTACAAACCTGAAAAGAAAATTAGCCGAAAACCAGCCTTGGCTGTTATGGCTGCAGGGATCATTGTATTCTTCATTAATCTTGGAATGGCCGAGAATGACCGCCCTGAACTGCTTACACGTTCTTTTGACCGCAATTATTTGGTTAAATACCTGGGAGCATACAATTTCACGATTTATGATATTGTGCAGAATGCGAAGTCTGCCAGCCAGAGAGCTCTTGCGGATACGAACGATGTGACTGAAGTGGAGAACTATGTTAAAGCAAAATATGCACCTCCAAACCCTGAATACTTCGGAAAAGCCAAGGGCATGAATGTTATTTATGTATCCATGGAATCACTGCAGACTTTTATTATAGATTACAAGCTGAATGGAAAAGAAGTTACCCCATTCCTGAACTCACTGGCACATAGCGGCAAGACATTTTACTTTGATAATATAGTCAATCAAACTGGACAGGGAAAGACTTCCGATGCTGAGTTTATCATGGATACATCGCTATATCCCATGTCACAGGGAGCCGTTTATGTAACAAAAGCTCAAAATACATTCCATGGCACACCTGCTATCTTAAAGCCACATGGCTATACTTCAGCAACTTTCCATGGAAACTACAAGACATTCTGGAATCGTAACGAAATGTATAAAACCATGGGCTATGATAAGTTTTTTGATGCTGAGTATTACAATATGAGCGATGAAAACACGAAAAACTATGGTTTGAAGGATAAGCCGTTTTTCAAGGAATCCATGCCGATGCTGACCAGTCTTCCACAGCCATTTTATACAAAATTCATTACTCTTTCTAACCACTTCCCTTTTAAGATGGATGAGTGGGATACTGATTTTCCTGCTGGAGAAACAGAAAATGATGTGGTTAATCACTACTTCCAGTCGGCGAATTATATGGACCAGGCACTCGAGCAGTTCTTTAACGATTTAAAGGATTCCGGACTGTATGATCATACAGTAGTTGTTTTATATGGAGATCATTACGGAATTTCTGAAAACCACAATGAGGCAATGGCAGAGGTGATCGGAAAAGAAATTACTCCGTTCGAATATGCCAAGCTTCAAAG
The DNA here is from genome assembly GCF_001591465.1 of Cytobacillus firmus NBRC 15306. GTDB lineage: Bacteria > Bacillota > Bacilli > Bacillales > Cytobacillaceae > Cytobacillus > Cytobacillus firmus. The sequence goes on along the minus strand of NZ_BCUY01000001.1, from coordinate 122,931 downwards.
AGTGCCAGTATTCATACATGTACCTGGAGTAGATGGCGGCATTGTCCATAATATCGGCGGACAGGTAGATGTGCGTCCAACATTACTTCACCTGCTGGGGATTGATACGAAAAATCACCTTGAAATGGGATCAGATCTGTTATCGGGAAAACACCGTGAAGTTGTCCCATTCCGAAACGGCAACTTTATTTCACCGGAATATACCCAAATTGAAGAAACCTGCTATTATACGGAAACCGGCGAAATAGCTGAGGCTAATGCATGTAAGTCACTCTCTGATCAGGCTAAAAAAGAGCTGGAAATGTCGGACAACATAGTTTATAAAGACCTCCTGCGCTTTTATAAGCCGGAAGGATTTGTTCGAGTGAACCGGAGTGATTATTCATATATTAAGAAAGAGGTCCCGTTTAAAGAGGAAAGGAATGGGCCTGGTGTACAGAAGTAAAATTCAGGAGCGGAGAGAATACTCTCTGCTCTTTTTTTAACCCTTAAATATATGCAGAAAGTATGGAGTTTACTGAGAAAGTGCGAGGGTAGAATATCATTGAAAAGATATAATGAAAGGGTGATAAGGATGTACAACCAATCTTTTGAAGAATGCATCCAAGCTTGTTTAGAGTGCATGAAAGCCTGTAATGTATGCTATGATGCATGCTTGGGAGAAGAGGATGTTAAAATGATGGCAGAATGTATTCGACTGGATAGGGAGTGTGCTGATATCTGTGCCTTTGCTGCTAAGGCAATGCAGTCTGACAGCCCCTTTGCCAAGCAAATTTGCAATCTATGTGCAGATATATGTGATGCCTGCGGAAATGAGTGCAAAAAACACGATCACGATCATTGCCAGCGCTGCGCTGAAGTATGCTTTAAGTGTGCAGAAGAATGCCGTAAAATGGCTGCTTAAATCAGCAGACAAAACAGACATCCAGCGGGGTGTCTGTTTTTAATCCAGTTTATTGCAATATTTGGTTATGGAGACTGTACATATTTTCCGTCTGAAAAGGCAGTATTAATTTAGACATTTGCATACCTGTTTCATAATTTCTGCACAATTTATTGCCATACTAACTTCATGAAGAAAAGGAGGAATTGAATATGTTAACAAGAAAAAAATTCGCCATTTGGTTTGTTTCCCTGGCAGCAGCGTTAACTTTAACTGCATGCGGCGGAAGTGACGGGGATACTGGAGAGGAAAGTGCCAGCAAGGAAGAGAATACAACGAATAATGAAAGCAGCGGCCATTCAGGAGACCATTCAGGCATGGATCATTCCGGCTCAGGAGAAGTTCCTGAAGGAATAAAGGAAGCTGAAAACCCGAAATATGAAGTTGGAAGCAAAGCCTTTATAACAGAAGGACATATGGAGGGAATGGAGGGAGCGGAAGCAACCATTGCAGGTGCATATAATACAATCGTATATACTGTCTCTTATACACCAACCATTGGCGGTAAAAAAGTTGAAAACCATAAATGGGTAGTTCACGAGGAGATTGCTGATGCAGGTGAGGAGCCATTTAAAGAAGGCGACGAGGTAACATTAAACGCAAGCCACATGAAGGGGATGGAAGGAGCAACTGCCGAAATCGATTCTGTGAAGGAAACAACTGTCTATATGGTTGACTTTACTGCAGCTGACGGGCAGGAAGTAAAAAATCACATGTGGGTGACAGAAAACGAGCTTTCTCCTGCTGAATAATATAGAAAGTTAAAGAGCTTATCTGCCGAAGATAAGCTCTTTAGCTTAATTTAGCATTTTTATATAAATAGTAAATTAAAAAGAAGAACGCAACTAATAGAAAAATGGCTATTTGCAGCTCCTTTTCAAATTTTAGTATATGTGAAACCGCAAAGGCTTCCATGAACAATGCAGGTACTTTACCGATCGTGCTGGCAATGCCAAAGGGCAGAAGCCTCATTTTGCTGAATGCAGCTGCCAGTGTGACTGCACCTGATGGGACAAAAGGCAAGACTCTCAGCAAAACAACCATGAAAAACGCATCTGGACCTTCCGCACTCTGAAGCTTTGAAAAAAATTTGTTATTCTTTAGCTGAGGAAAAGAGGAGGTAAGCTTGGTGATCCCTTTGCGATAAAGTATAAAACTTATAATTGCTCCGGCTGCTTCTCCGATGATCAAAAGGACTAGACCCACTTTTAAATCAAAAGCGGCAACTGTTCCAGCCGTAATAAAGGCACTTGGGAGGAATCCGGTTATTGCTGCAGCAATGTTCATGAATATACTAAATAAAGCCGCCAATATCGGTTCATCTGAAAGCGATTCGATGATATCAGAAAACATCTATTAATCCTTTCCGGCCCATTTATAACCTAAACCCCAGACAGTCGTCAGATACTCATCTGCAGGAAACCCGGCTTTCCTTAATTTTTCACGTAAATTTCTTACATGCGAATCAATGGTGCGATCTTCGATTGACACCCCATAACCCCAAACAGAGCCTATTAAATGCTCACGTGAGAAAACTCTGTTCAAGTTTGAGAGAAAAAGGCTTAACATTGAAAACTCTTTTGGGGTTAACAGAATTTCCTTATTTTTATAGGAAAGCTCAAAAGAATCTTCATTAAATTCCAGCCCTTTAAAGGTTTTGGTTTTTCCATCTCTTTTGCTTCTTCTCAAAACCGCTTCAATCCTTGCGGATAATTCCTCATCATCGAATGGCTTCAGAATATAATCATCTGCTCCAATGTTCAATCCTTTTACAATGTCCGGCTTTTCGCTTTTGGCAGTAAGCATAATGATAGGAATATCCCAATATTTTTTAATTTCCCTGCATACACTCCATCCATCCATTTCAGGCATCATGACATCTAAAAGGACCAGATCTGCAGAATGGGTTTCCAAGTAAAGCAACGCATCAGAACCTGAAGTCAATTTTATGCAATTGTAGCCGCGGGGCGCTAAGTATAGAGAAATTAGATCAAGCATTCTAGTTTCATCGTCAACCAAAAGTATTGTTTTCATCTTTCCGTTTCTCCCTTAAAAAAAATTTCAAATTCTGTTCCGTCACCTTCTCTGCTGAAGACAGAAATAGTCCCTCCATGGGCATGGACAAGTTCTTTCACTATGGCGAGTCCAAGACCTGTCCCCCCAAGAGCTCTTGCACGTGATTTATCCACTCGGTAAAAACGATTAAAGATAAAGGGAAGTTCTTCTTCAGAGATTCCTCTGCCGGAATCATTTATTCTGATGATGACATGTTTTTTAGTCCTGCTTACCTCTACTGTTGTTTTATCTCCAGCTGAGGAATATTTAATCGCGTTATCCAGAAGATTAAATATGATTTGCTCCAGCCTTGATCCATCCGCAGAAAGGATGATTGATTCAGGGCAGCTGACAGATAGCTGCATGCCTTTTTCAGCGAATGCCGGAGAAAATTTTGTTTCAATTTTATTCATGAATTCGTTCAGATCTATTGGTTTTTTTATAATATCAAAGGTATTTTTATCGATCTTAGCCAAATCGAAAAGATTTTTAACCATATCTGAAAGCCGGTTGGTTTCCTCCAGGATAATCGATAAATATTGATTTCTCTCTTCCGGGCTCAGGTTCCGCTTCTGAACTATATCCGCATATCCTTTAATATAAGTAAGAGGAGTGCGAAGCTCGTGGGAAATGCTGGATAAAAATTCACTTCGTTCTTCTCTGAGATAATTTAGGTCGCCCGCCAATAACTGGATGGACCGTGCTAAATCCCCAAGTTCATCGTCACCGGTTTTAGGAAGGGAAACTGAAAAATCACCGCTGCTTATTTGTGAGGTGGCTTCCTTCATTTTAATCAGCGGTTTCGCAAGAGCCTTTGATAAAAAGATAATGATCGTAATGGTAAAAATGACAGCAACGAACCCGGCGATTAAAAATTGTTCATTTAAGCGTGAGATTAACGACTGAATCCAGGCTGTATCTTGAAACATATATACATGGCCAATCAGCACACCATTCTGTTCAATCGGGCTGACAGTTGAAATATAATCTTCTTCTTTCCAATTGTCACCGATGGTTTTGCCCTCCCTTTCAGAAGATATAGTCGGCTTTTCTATGTACCTTTGGATCAAACTGCTATCAACAGAAGAACCAAGGATCTCCTTGGTTGAATTTGTAATAACTACATCTGTAGTGGCTTCAGATTCCATCAGAGCTACATGGGAAATCGTATTTTCATCAAAATGCTTTTCGAGTATAGCACGGTGTGAATTGCCGCGTGTCTGCAAGGCTATGAGCTCTTCTTCCACACGTGATTCAACAAGGGTACTATGTAAAAGAAGAACATAGTTGTTTCAAGGCCAAAAAGGATCAGAAGGAACAGCAGACCGAGCTTCACAGACAGTTTTTTCAAAGAACTCACTCATTTCAAATCAATTACTTCTATTATAGTCGAAATGTTTGAAGAAACGATGCAGAAGAGGTATATGTTTTAATAGGACTGTAGAAGGTAAAATAGAATAATGATTAATACTAACGAAAAAAGTATACAGTCATACAGGAGGTTTTTTTAATGAGCGAATGTAAATTGGATCATACTCCGGAAGATGTTCAAAAGAAATTTGAACAGCAGAGAGGTTTTCTCCCGGAAGATATGAACCCGCTGTTTCAGTCATTTTTCCAGCAGGAACATACACAGGATATTTTAAATGAGGTCTTCCATCTGCTGAAAAAATTTGATCTTGCTTCTGAAGAAGAACGAACAGAGCGTGTCAGCAGGCTTTACCTTGTACTAAAGAATGTATAATATTGAATTGCCGCATATAAATCAGATGCGGCAATATTTATTTATCTTACAATTTTTTTGTAGCTATTAAAATTTTATTTTAACTATATTGTTTTTATGGTATTATGAAATTGAAGAGAAATATAGAGTAGTATAATATTGAAAGCGATTTCATAAAAAGGAAGTGACAAAGTTGAAGGAATGCCATAGACCTGTATTTGATTTGGCGATTCGGACTGCTGATATGCTTGTGCGAATGTTTGGTTCCCGCTGTGAAGTGGCCGTGCACGATTTCAGCGACTTAAAAAAATCGCTTATTCATATAGCAGGAGATATAACAGACAGAAAAATCGGCTCACCCATTACAGATCTTGTACTGAATGAATTAGCCAAACATAAAAACGAGGTAAATGATATAGCCAATTATAAAACACAGTCCAAAAAAGGAAATGTCATGAAATCATCTACGATTTTTCTCCGTGATGATGAAAATAAAGTAATTGGCGCTTTATGCCTAAATTATGATATTAGTCTGCTCATGCAATTCGGAGGAGAAATAGAAGAGTTTATCAGCTTTGATGAACATTCGTCTAAATCGGAAACCTTTTTTAATTCCGTTCAGGATGTTATTCACGAGATGGTAGATCAGGTTCTTCAGGGCTTTAAGAAGGCACCTTCATTGATGACGCTTGAAGAAAAAGTTGAATGTGTCCGCCAGCTTGAAGATAAAGGGACATTCCTCATTAAAGGGGCAACTGATTATGTCGCATCGGTTCTGGGGGTTTCGAAATTTACCATCTATAATTACCTGCAGAAAATCAGAACAATAAATGAGCTCCAGCCTGAAGCAGCACTGGAGCATAAATAAGAGTAGTTATTAAAATAGATGCTGTTATCATTACAGCTGTCTCCAATTATAGACCTTAACAGTAAAGGGGCATACAAAATGAAATACAGATCAGCATTTGATATTATCGGTCCGGTTATGATCGGACCTTCAAGCTCTCATACAGCAGGAGCTGCACGCATTGGACGTGTTGCCCGGACTCTTTTTGGTAAACAGCCGTCCAAAGCAGAGATTTCCTTATATGGTTCTTTTGCAAAAACCTATAAAGGACATGGCACGGACGTGGCGATTGTTGGCGGTATCCTTGACTTTGATACCTTTGACGAGCGAATTCCTTCTGCCCTTCAATTAGCTGAAGAAGCTGGGATTGAAGTCATTTTTACAGTTGAAGATACTGTTACAGACCATCCTAATACGGTAAGAGTGAAGCTGACTGAAGGTGATCGTGAAATTGAACTTGTAGGAATATCCATTGGCGGCGGAACTATTGAAATAACTGAACTGAATTCCTTTGAACTTAAATTATCCGGGGAGCATCCTGCCATTTTAGTTGTTCATAACGATCAGTTTGGTGTTATCTCCGCTGTAACGAATATTTTATCCAAGCACCAGATCAACATCGGACATATGGAAGTTTCGCGCAAGGAGAAAGGAAAAATGGCCATCATGGTTATTGAAGTGGATCAGAAGATCGACCAGGATGTGATGACGGAGCTTGAAGGGCTTCCAAATGTAACGCAAATAATCAGAATGGTTGACTAATAGTTAGCTGGTCATCAGGAGGGAAAGTCTAATGTTATTTAGAAATGTTGCTGAGCTTGTAGAGCTCGCTGAAAATAAAGGTGTAAAAATAGCTGAAATCATGATTCAGCAGGAGATAGAAGTAACGGGATTAACACGTGATGAAATTATTGCCAAAATGGACCGCAACCTGACTGTCATGGAACAGGCAGTTGAGAGGGGACTCAAAGGGGTAACATCTGTGACAGGACTTACAGGCGGCGATGCAGTTCTTCTGCAAAAATACATTCAGAGCGGAAAGGCTTTATCAGGAAATATTTTATTGGATGCTGTCAGCAAAGCAGTCGCAACCAATGAAGTTAATGCAGCAATGGGTATAATTTGTGCCACACCGACAGCAGGTTCAGCGGGCGTGGTGCCGGGTACGTTGTTCGCTGTAAAAGAAGTCCTCAAACCCACACGGATGGAAATGATCGAATTCCTGTTTACTTCCGCAGCTTTTGGCTTTGTTGTGGCTAACAATGCCTCCATTTCAGGTGCAGCTGGAGGATGTCAGGCGGAGGTCGGGTCTGCAAGCGGCATGGCGGCAGCTTCCATCGTAGAACTGGCAGGCGGAACACCAAAGCAGGCCGCTGAAGCGATGGCAATTACACTTAAGAATATGCTGGGCCTTGTATGTGATCCAGTTGCCGGACTAGTAGAAGTTCCATGTGTAAAGCGGAATGCCATGGGTGCATCCAATGCCATGACAGCTGCCGATATGGCACTTGCCGGAATTACGAGCAGAATTCCATGTGATGAAGTCATTAACGCAATGTTCCTTATTGGGCAATCGATGCCTTCAGCATTAAGGGAAACAGCTGAGGGAGGACTCGCTGCAACGCCAACCGGCAGAAGACTGCAAGAAGAGATTTTTGGTAAAAAGCAGTAATACTAAACACCAATTCATTAGTGAATTGGTGTTTAAATTTGGAACGAAAAAAGGTATGCTTATTTTGGATCATTTTTAAAAGGGGAGAGAAAAAAGAGTTTTGAAAGTTATAAGAGGGACTATTATTACTATTATTATTGTGTTTATGCTTTTAATGGGCATAGCTGCTCCTGCAGCATTTATCGGGTTAGCAGTCTTTTTAATTGGTTTATATTTTAGTAACCAGCACCGTAAATATAAAATAAATTTTAAAAAATCCGGCTGGATTATGACAGCAGGCTTCATTTTATCCATTTTTTTAGCAGCTGCAGACTCCGATGCAACTGAAACTGTAAGTGAGCCTGAGAAGGAACAAATACAATCAGAAGAGAATGAAGCAGATAAGAAAGCTGAAGAAGAAAAGCTTGCCCAAGAGAAGGCTGAAGAAGAGGAAGCAAAAAAGCAAGCTGAGGAGCAAGCACGGCTAGAAGCAGAACAGGAAGAAAAACAGAAGCAGGAAGAGGCTGAAAAGCAAAAACAGGAACAGGAACAAAGTCAGGCTGCAGAGAGCTTGGGTCTTGAATTAGTTACCGTTGGCAGAGTAGTAGACGGTGACACAATTGAAACATCTGACGGGAGGAAAGTCCGCCTGATTGGAGTGAACACTCCCGAATCAACAACAAGAGTGGAAGAATACGGAAAAGAAGCAAGCCAATTTACCACATCTGAACTGACTGGCAAGAAAATTTGGATGCAAAAGGATGTCTCAGACACAGATCGGTATGGCCGCCTGCTGAGAATCGTTTGGCTGGACATCCCGGCGGATGATATGGACGAAGATGAAATACGTGAAAAAATGTTCAATGCCCATTTGGTTCTGAATGGTTATGCGGAACCATCCACCTACAATCCGGATGTAAAATACAGTGAATACTTCAGGAAATTCGGCAGGGAAGCAAGAGAAGCCAACAAAGGATTATGGTCTCTTGGGGATGAGGGAACCACAAAAGGGGACCTGGATTCTGCAGCTGCGAGCGGTACGTCAAGCAATACCGGTAATAGCGGGTCGAATGACAGCAGCAGTGCCGGCAATACAACTTCTTCAGAAAGCGGTTCAGAGTCTTACAAAAACTGTACGGAGTTAAGGAAGGTATATCCAAATGGTGTGTCATCTACACATCCTGCATATGATTCAAAGCATGATAGAGATAAGGACAATTATGCTTGCGAACGATAAGAGAAGGGCTGGCTCCAGATATAGAGCCGGCCTCTTTCAATCGGCTCATTAACAATAAAGAACACTGGCGCCTGCCCAGTGCTCTATGAGGATCTTTTATGGTGGCCATTCAATTTAATAAGAGAACCTCTTTTAATCCAATAATGAAAGTTTTCTGCAGGGAAAACTCCGCGTCCATTCGATTTGTCCATCTGAATGACTACGCTGTTCTGGGTCACCTCCAGAATTTTAAGTGTTTGGGAGCGGTTAAGATTTGGCATGAAGGTACTTGTGATTTCAAATTGCATATCCTTATCCAGATCCAATGGTGGCACCTCCTAATTGTTTTATTAAACTTAGTATCCCCATACTAAGTTTTTCTATCCAATTATTGGCCGGTATATTTTTGGTCCATATTCTTTGAACTCATAAGAAAAATTAAACTTTTGAATATTTGCAATTAACGTTATAATTCAACTTAGTATATGATTTTTCATAAGAAGGTGAAGTATGTGAGAGAAAAGATTAAAGTTGGATTAATAGGGATGGGTGCCGTAGGGGAAAGAATACTCCGTCAATTTCGGCAGCATGAGGAGTTTGATATTGCAGCACTTTGTGATCGAAATGCCGGACAATTAGATAAATTTAGGGCTGAGCTGCCGGATGCTGCAATGCATGCAAATTATTTGGATTTGCTTCAGGATGAAACCATCAAGCTGATCTATTTAGGGGTTCCGCCAAAATTTCATCATACAATAGCAATGGATATTATAAAGAGCGGCAAGCATCTTCTTTGTGAAAAGCCTCTGGCCAATTCCATTGAAGAAGCAAAGGAAATGTATGAAGCGGCTGAGAATGCCGGGATAATCCATGCAATGAATTTTCCCATGGCATATAGTCCGGCTTTTAAATTGTTTATGGATAAGATACATAATGGTGAACTTGGTAAGATTAAGAAAGTCGAACTGCACCTGCAGTTTAAGCAATGGCCGCGTGAATGGCAGCAGAACGATTGGATTTCCAGCAGGGAACAGGGAGGGTTTATAAGGGAAGTAGCCCCCCACTTTATTCACATGATTCACGATATCTTTGGAGAATTGGACTATGTCCATTCTTTTGTAGAATACCCTGAGGATGAACGTTTGTGTGAAACAAGCTTTTCATCTTTATTAACGCTGCCAGGCGGCATTCCGGTTCTATTTAACGGAATAGCCGGAATCGGGCAGCAAGAACATCTGTCTTTTAAAGTTTTTGGTGATAAAGGAACTTTGGATATGCAGAACTGGAGTATTCTGATTCAAAGTACCGCTGAAAACAGCGGAGAAATTATAAGGCTTGATGAGCCGGAAACCAGTCTTCCAGCAGAGTTCCTCAAAGCAATAAGAGGAGATAAAGCGTTATTAGTATCCTTTAAAGAAGGGTACAAGGTGCAAAAGGTATTAGAAAGAATCCTATTGAACTGATCAGAGGCACATTTGTGTCTCTTTTTTCAACTATCCTCCATCTTTATCTCATGCAGCTTCTTATGAAACAATGCTCGAAAAAGTCCCGTGTTTTAATGTATAATAATCTGGTGAGAGTTCTTCTGATTACAGAAGAACCTATTACTCATTAAAAATTTCATAGATCCAAAGTTGAAAGAGAGTGGGACATATGGGCCGTAAATGGAACAATATCAAAGAAAAGAAAGCCTCAAAAGACGCAAATACGAGCCGTGTTTATTCCAAGTTTGCACTTGAGATATATGTGGTTGCCAAGCAAGGGGAGCCTGATCCGGAAGCAAACCAGGCCCTGAAATTTGTGCTTGAGCGTGCAAAAACATATAACGTGCCAAGAAATATTATTGATCGTGCAATAGAAAAAGCAAAAGGCGGAGCGGAAGAAAACTATGATGAGCTTCGCTACGAAGGATTCGGGCCTAGCGGATCCATGATTATTGTTGATGCATTAACGAATAACGTAAATCGCACAGCTTCTAATGTACGTGCTGCATTTGGAAAGAATGGCGGAAATATGGGTGTGAGCGGATCTGTTTCCTATATGTTCGACTCAACCGCTGTTATCGGCATTGAAGGCAAATCAGAGGAAGAAGTACTGGAAATACTAATGGAAGCAGACGTAGACGCACGTGATATTCTGGAAGAAGAAGATACGGTAATTGTATATGCAGAGCCCGATCAGTTTCATGCAGTTCAGGAAGCATTCAAGTCAGCAGGCATCAATGAGTTTGCTGTTGCTGAATTAACAATGCTCCCGCAAAATGAAGTCACCCTTGAAGCTGATGCACAGGTACAATTTGAAAAACTGATTGACGCCCTTGAAGACTTGGAAGATGTCCAGCGTGTATATCATAATGTTGATTTAGGTGAATAATGGAGAAGAGGAGTCCGCTTAATAGCTGGGCTCCATTTTTATTTAATAAGTTTTCTATAATAATGTTATGTAAACTACAAATCCAATTTCATTTCCACTAAATGAAATTGAGGTTGTCGAAAAAAATGAACCTTTATTAAAATAGTGACGGTAAGTGCAGTTTTATGGTGATATCAGATGATATCTGTCGAATATCATATTGCTAGCAAACGCTATTTATGTCTGCCTGAAACAGATAATGACTTTAACTTCCCATTGAAAGATTTTAATTCTGGTTATTGGAAAATAACTGAAATAAATATTTCTGTGTTTTAATCACTGCAGTGATGGGAACAAAAATAGGGAAAGGAGAGTTTTACACACATGAATACGTTTAAGGTTATTTATACTTTTGAAAAAGGTGTTACCGTAACAGAAGAGATTGAGGCAGAAAATAAATCCGAGGTAATCGGGAGCATTAAAGATCTGGAAGGATATGTAGAACTGACATGTACTGAAGGTCATTATCACCGATTTGATTTCGCTGATGTAAAGCTAGTCACAATCACAGAATAAAAGGAAGGCCGGAATCGGCCTCCCCCCAAGCCCGCCTGATTAGCGGGCTTTTCACTTTCTAACAAGATCCCCAATCAGAATGTATCTCTGTGGCGCATCTCCAATAAAATTAAATGGGTAACAGGTTGTTAAAGTCAGAGTTGCTCGAGGTTTTGGTACAATAACTGTTCTGTCGTCTGCATCGACAATTCTAATTTTACGCACCTTATAAGTGAACTCACCGGCTGAAGTATTCACGACAAGCAGATCGCCTGTCTCTACTTCTCCAAGTTTACGAAAGACGGTATCCCGGTGGCCGGACAGGACAGAATTGTCCTCTTCTCCAGGAAGGACGCTGCCTGCATAATGGCCAACGCCTTTTTCCAGCTCATCCTCATCCGTGCCATGAAAGATTGGCAAATCCGTTGATATCTTCGGTATTGACAGGACACCCATTTCTTCGCCCATTTTAGGACGGACATTGTAAAGGTTATGAAGCTCCGTTTTTTGTGCGGCCTTCACTTCTGTTTTTACATTGCTGCTCGGGGGAGGTATATGGGCTGAAGTCTTTTGATCATTCAGATATGGCATAACATTTGAAGCGGCAAGCCAAACCCCACCCAAAATAAAAGCCAGACCAATAACTCCTTTTAACGTGAGTTTTCTTTTCACGCCTCTTTCACTTTCCGTCTGAGTAAAATGGCAATCCCAATTAGGAGAAGTCCAATGCCTGCTAATACTCCTTCAAAATAGTTTCCTGCTGTGTTTGGCAGTTTTCCGCCTTTCACAGTTTTTACATGCTTTGAAACCTGTTTAACTTTATCAGGATCTTGTTTTTTAATTACCGTTTCGGCCTGATTCAAATCGGTCACTGTGTCTTCTATAAGCTCAGAACTGAACATCTCAGCTGTAATAATCATATCTGCCAGGAACTGGCCTTGTGTATTATAAAGCTCTATAAGCAGGTCATAGCCTTTTGTATCTTCTAAAGCAACCATTTCAGCTGTTGTTAAATGGACCTTCTCACCATCTTTCACAAGGTAAAACTCGGCATCAAGCTGGAACAGATCCATAATTTCCTGCATAATGCTAATTAGTTCTGCAATTTCTGTTTCTGTTAAGTCATCGGCACTGTCAAACTCGCCAAATGCCATTAACCGGCTTTCAAGATTCATCATTTTATCAAGCAATTCTGGATTCTCGAAATCCAAAGTCATAAAATGTGCAAATAATGCTTCAAGTTCTTCATCGGTAAGACCTATATCTTCAAGTATTTGAGTCATTTCGTCTTCACCGGGCAATTCATCGCCGCCCAGATAAATGGAAACCATGATATCAAGATCCTCAATATATTCGTAGTTTTCAAGGTAGTCATCGTTCTCCTCAAGCAGAGAAAGGAGCTCTTCTTTTGTAAGACCATAATCATTTAATAGCTGCTGAAGGGTTTGGTCGTTAATTTCAGTGCCTGTATAGGTTAAAAAAGAAACAGTTGAATCCAATGCATCAAAATATCTAAACACATCGCGAACATCATCAGTTGGTTCCATTTCTCCATTCTCAACCAGCAGTGCCGTTAATTCTTCCTCATTTTCAAAACCATAGTCAGCTAAGAGCTGCTGAAGGTTTTCTTCAGTAATAGGCTCACCAAGATACTCAATCATTTCTTCGATGGTCTCGAAATCTTCAATACTCATATCCCAAAAGTATTCCAGATGGTCATTTAAGCCTTCTTCAGCCCAATTTGTTTCCTTCAGGAATTTTGCCACTTCCTCATCGTTTGGTGCTGCAAGGCTGACAGCAGGAAACAGGCTCAACAAAAGGATCGATGCTATAACTATACTTAGTCTTTTCAATGGTGGTTCCTCCAAATAAGATAATTAATTCTAGAATAATATAATGGAAAAAATATTTTTCGGATAGAATTGTTATTTGGAATTTTATTAGCTATAATATTTAGATTTTTTTGCAGCAGAAAGGGACGGAGGGAATGCTTGTTTATCAAGGGGTTTAATAATTGGGGGGATAGAATTTTGATGAGAACTGAGCGTGAAATTCCTTATTAAACCATTTCTTCCTGTAATTAAATAAGGTTTATATACCCATCCCGGAAAAGTAATAAATGCCAAAATAGGGATTGATTAATTGGTTCAAAATGTGTAAAATTACACTAATAAATCCAAACGATTAATATTCTATCTAAAAGAGGTGGATCCCTTGAACTCAGCAACAGAAAAATATCACCAGGACATATTTCAAGTTGAACTCACGAAATTGAAAGAGAAAGACTATATTTCATCAGAACATTATGAAATAACCATGAAAGCCCACCATCAGTACTATCAGGACCTTGAAGAGCTGAAAAGAGAGCACATCAAGGCTGCAAAAGTTGCATTAGAAATCAGTCAAAAGCCCATTCAGCAGGCAAAAAAAACTGAGAAAAAGAAATTATCTCAGGAAGAAATCCGAGAAAGGAATATTTCCTGGCTGCTGAATATTGGAGTCATCCTGCTCCTTATCGGAGGACTTTTTGTGGCAACAAGCAACTGGGCAACAATGTCAAATTTCATGAAAAGTGCATCCATTGCAGTAGTTTCACTTCTTTTCTATGGATTTGCGTTTATTTCAGGAAAGGTGCTGAAAATTGAAAGGACATCGTTTGCTTTCATTGTTCTCGGGAGTTTATTTTTGCCAATATTTATTTTGTCTATCGGCTGGTTTGAATTGCTTGGTCCGTATCTTTCCTATTATGGGGAAGGACGCTATATACTCGGAGCGGCTGGCAGTTTATTGATCTTCCCAGTATACAGTATATTTGCACAAAAACTGGACTCCCGTCTTTTTGTCTGGTTTGCTTATATTGCCCTGACTGCATGTGCTGGTTATACTCTGGCAGCATTCAGCCTTGAAAATGACAGTTTTTATCTTGGATTGATGCTATTTAATGCTCTTCTGTCTGCAGTCTTTCATCGCATGAAAAAGCATTCTTCCCTTAAATTGTTTACAAGAGAAATGATTTGCTTTGCTCAAATCAATTTATTAATCTCTACATTATTGATGCTTGTCTTTTTCAATAGCCATGTTTTTTACAGTGTGAATATCCTGCTGACAGCAGCCGTTTATTTATCAATGGTGTATGTAACTGGCAGGAAGGAGTTTCATTTCGTCTTCAGCTTATTGGTTGTCTATGGTGCTTATCAGCTGATTGAAAATTCGATGTTAAATGCAGCTGGCCCAGTTTTCTTTGCGCTTGTCGGAATTGGTTTTTTGTTTGTTCCTTTGGTTATGGATAAGCAATACTACTGGGAAAAGATTTTTAGAATGACCAGTGCAGCCGTATCGATACTTGCTTTTCTCTATATTTCAGTTGAAGGAATTCTTTTAATGGCCGGCGAACCCTCTGCATCACTGCTGCTGGCTTATACAATACTCGCGGTGCAATTTATATATTTGGCAAATGTCATGGCAAACGGGCTATTTGCTTATCTGGCACCTGTATTTTTAGCTGCTGCCCTATTTCAAGCAGTTCTTATGCTGGATAAAGCCGCCTCGTTCAGCAATCTATCTTTACCTGTATTCTCCATTGGCTTTATGCTTTTTATCAGTTTTGGGTATCTGCTTAAATATCCGTTCTTAAAAGTCGTGGAATCAAGCTCACGCGATGTGGCTATAAGTATTATGCTATTTTCGGTTCTGACAGCTGCAGGACTTCTTGATTGGCTTGATGCAGGCACCATGCTATTAATCTTCAGCTTTGTCCTGTTCCTCATGAATAAGGCTGAAAATCGGACTTTTTATACAGAAGCGATTCCATGGGCTATTCCATTGTCAATCGGGTTTGCCTTTATGTTTTATGGTGAACATCTGCGAAGCTATTCACGCTTTTATCAGAATGAGCTGGGTATGGCCATGAATACCATATTGGCAAGTATAGCCCTCCTTATCCTTTATGGTATTCTTTTTAAGAAAGGGTACAAAAATCAAGCCAAAAACGTGTTTATAATATTACTGGGATTTTATACAATCTCACTGTTTACAGCAGCTGCTTTGACAATCAATGAAGTCTGGATGAGACCCGCAGTATTTATAGGCGGTATTATTATGTATCTTGCCCTGTATCGCCTCCATAAGCAAAGCTGGATTCCGTATGCGTCAGCATCGATTTCCCTTTTTGCTTACTTTATGATTTTGATTGGTTTACCATTTAACTTTCCCTTTTTTAATTGGGTCCAATTTCCGCTAGGGGCATGGATCCTCCTTGGTGCGGCTTTCTGTATTTCTAATAAAGACTTTGTCCTGGCAAGAGGGTTCAGCTGGATTGGCCAAATTTACATGCCTTTTGCCATGATCTTGACATTTTTCATTTATAGGGAAAACAGTATTTGGCCCTTCATGATCACCCTGGCAGTCTATTGGATAAGTTTCAGGGTTTCTGCAAAAGAGTGGAAAATAAAGATATTCCTCTACAGCTCATTTATTACTTTGTTTAAGGTGATCTTGACGGGTATGGAGCATATTTTGGGGGACAGCTATAGTGAGTATGCCATATTAGCAGTAAGCTGTGCTGTATTCTTATTCTGGATGACTGGTAAAACTCAGGATAAACAGAGGAGTGTTTACTTTTTTATACCCTGGACTGTGATTGGCATATTGGCTTTTCTGGCGTCATATCCCTTTGGAGTTCTCCCGTTTATCGTTTCTATTATCTATATAGCAGGGTTAATCTTATATATGCATAGAACCAAGCTTGATATATTAGGTGTTATTCCACTTTTTTTACTGTATGCCGCAGTACTTAAATTCCTATTCATTAACGGTATTGCTCCAGATATGAAAATTGTGATTTCAGCCGGCTTCGGCACGGCTGCGGTTTTCATCGGCAAAATGGCATATGCCAAAATATTAGTTGGCAAAAAAGCGGATAGCTACACCATTATTTCCCTGCTATTTTTACTTACCGCTCATCTTTTTCCGGCGGTTTCCCTATGGGCGGAAGTTCTACCTGGACTCCTGATGAGTGCATTTTTATTTTTACAGCGTGGCAGAGTGGCATCTCAATACTTTAGGCTGCCTGGATTGCTTGCAGGAGCAGCATTACTGGAGCCCTATTATAGTCTAATAAGGAATATTGAAATACCGGATCTTTTTATAAGAGAGGCATATGTTCTCCCTTTGATCATACTGATTATTTTTTTCAGAAAAGTGCTGAAGGGGCAGTACTCAAAGCTGACCAGTAAAATTCAGTGGGGAGTTCTTGTAGCAGTATCCCTGCTGCTTGTACAGGATGCTCTTGCAAGTAATACGGTTTATGATGCACTTATAGTCGGTACGCTCTCACTGATCTCGATGCTCGCTGGCACTTTTTGGAGGATAAAGTCTTATTTCTTTGTAGGCTCTGGGGTTCTGCTGCTGAATGTCCTGCTTCAGACCAGACCATATTGGGGGAACCTCCCTTGGTGGGCGTACCTTTTAATTGCCGGCTCTATTCTCATTTCTGCAGCAAGCTATAATGAATGGCAAAAACAAAAAACAGCAAAGGGTGAAGAGCCGTTAATTTCTAAATGGAAAAATAACATAGTGAATAAGTTAAAAGAATGGTCCTGAGAGATTTTACCTAGCCCTTTATTATATGGGCTAGGTCTTTTTATTATCTTTTCAATAAATAAGTAAATTTTCAGAAAATAAGTTGACTTTTTCCTGTTTACACGGTATCTTTGTGTTAAATATATAACACTTATTTTATCTAACGATATTTAAACGTTATATTAAATTATTATCCTAATATTTTAGGAGGTCATGTCTTGATTCTGCATGATATTGAAACGGAAAGCCGCGATATGATAGAAGAATTGCAGCTGTACCGGCTCAGGCAGACAGTGGAGAGAGTAAATAACCATGTGCCTTTTTATCGGAAAAAGTTTTTGGAAAGTAATATTGCACCTCAAGACATTACCAGCCTGGATGATATTCAAAAGCTGCCCTTTACTGTTAAAGCAGATTTGCGGGAACATTACCCATTCGGGCTTTTTGCTGTGGATAAAAAAGAAATTGTGCGTCTGCATGCTTCTTCAGGAACGAGCGGAAAGCCGACTGTAGCGGGCTACACCCGGAATGACATCGAAATGTGGAGTAATCTGATAGCCAGGGCAATCTCCATAGGAGGAGGCGAACCTGGTCAGACATTGCATAATGCTTACGGATACGGGCTGTTTACCGGCGGATTGGGGCTGCATTATGGCAGCGAACAGCTTGGCATGGCAACCGTACCTGTTTCTGGAGGAAATACTGAGAGACAAATTATGCTGATACAGGATTTTAAGCCGGAAGTTATTTGCGGAACTCCTTCATATGTCCTCAATTTAGCGGAGAAGATGGAGGAGCAGGGAATCGACCCGGCAAGTACATCATTAAAGTTTGGGATATTTGGTGCTGAGCCCTGGTCTGAAGAAATGCGGAGAGCGCTCGAAGCTAAGCTTGGAATTAAAGCATGCGATATTTATGGGCTGAGTGAAGTTATGGGACCGGGTGTAGCTATGGAGTGCCATGAAACTCAGGATGGGCTGCATATTGCAGAAGATCATTTTTATGCGGAGGTGATTGATCCAATAAAAATGACACCGCTTCCAAACGGAAAAGAAGGTGAACTTGTTTTTACCAGTTTAACGAAGGAAGCTTTTCCTGTGATCCGCTATCGTACTGGTGACATTGCCTCCCTTTCTAAAAAGAAATGTGCGTGCGGGAGAACCACGATCCGCATGAGCCGTGTGAAAGGACGCATTGACGATATGCTCAATGTAAATGGTGTAAACGTCTTTCCGTCCGAAATTGAACGGTGTATTCTTCAGGTGCCTGAGCTTGCTCCCCATTATCAGATTCACTTGCAAAAAAAGGGAAGCTTAAAAGCTTTAGAGCTACATGCTGAATGGAGCGAAGAGTTTTATAGGGATATGGGGGAAGCGGAATTCGTAAAAAAGAAGATTCAGGAAGCATTGAAACAAAACTGCTTTATTACCATCAGAATTGTTCTCCATCCGCCCAAAACGCTGCCAAGATCAGAAGGGAAGGCTGTCAGGATTGTTAGTCAGGCAGTGGAAAATGCAGTAACCTGAATGGATTATTTTAAACTCACTGGGGGTGAAACACATGTCAGAAGCTCTTTTCTTTCAAGAAATGACGGAAGAACAAAAATACGGGCAGTTCATGAAACGCATTAATGCAGGAGAAAAAATTGAAGCGGATGATTGGATGCCGGAAGATTATCGAATGACATTAATCAAATTAATTTCAATGCATGGTATCAGTGAAATTATGGGAGCACTTCCTGAAAAGGAATGGGTGCCGAAAGCCCCTTCATTAAAACGCAAGCTGGGCATCATGGCAAAGGTGCAGGATGAGATGGGACATGGTCAGCTGCTGCTTCGAGTTGCGGAGGATTTAATGAAGCCCCTCGGCAAATCCCGTGAAGATATTATGCAGGATTTATTCAGCGGCAGACTGAAATTCCACAATGTCTTTCATATGGAAGCACCAACATGGGGAGATGCAGGTCTGATTGGCTGGCTGGTTGACGGTGCTGCGATCATTACCCAGACCAATATGCTTAACGCGTCCTATGGACCTTATGCTAGAGCGCTTAAAAGAATTTGCGCGGAAGAGGTTTTTCATGCCCAGCATGGTGAAGCCATAATTATGGCCCTGGCTGAAGGAACCGACGAGCAAAGAGCGATGGTTCAGGATGCTGTTAACCGATGGTGGGAAGCGCTGTTAATGTTCTTTGGCCCGGGTGACGCCTCTACAACAGGCACTTCCAAACAGGACACAACGATAAAATACAGAATTCGGACAAAGACGAACGAAGACTTAAGACAGGACTTTTTTACAAAATATATTCCCCGTGTTCTCTCGCTTGGCCTCACTCTGCCGGACGAGTCGATGCACTTCGATCAGGAGCGGGAGCTTTGGGTTTATAAGCAGCCTGATTGGAATAGGTTCAAGGACATTATTAAAAATAATGGGCCAAAATCTCAGGAGCGGCTCGGCCTCCGGCGCACAGCTTATGATACTAACAAATGGGTGCGGGAAGCTCTCAATACTGCAAACTAAACCGTTCAGATGGGAGGGGTACCTTTGGGTAACGAAGGATTTTATCAGGAATATGAAGTTTTTAGTCAAAGAACAGATACCTCGCCTCTGCAATATCAATTTTCCCTGCTGGCGCCAAATCGGGAGCTTGCACTCGTCATGGCGCAGGAAAATTTTATGAGGAGAGAGCCGGCTGCTGATATCTGGGTCGTCAAACGCTCTGATATCCGGAAGATGACTCCGGAAGAAAAGCAATCACTTCAGCGTCTGGACAACAAAGAATACCGCACGACAAAGGGATATGGATATCTAAAGAAAAAGTGGCGCCACTATGAGCAGGAAATGCTTGATGAAAAGGAGATTCTTTCATGGGGAGGGATGGAGAAAGGTGACTGAGCCAGCAGGAAATATGCCAATCGAAGCTAAGATTAAGCCGGCACTGACTTCATTATTGTATCAGCTGGCTGACGATGACTTCATACTTGCCTACCGGGGGGCAGAATGGCTTGGCCTGGCGCCCCATATAGAGGAGGATGTCGCCTTTTCATCCATCAGCCAGGATACCATGGGCCATGCGGCCATGTTTTATCAGCTGCTGGCCGATCTCGGAGAAGGCAATGTAGACAGTCTTGCCCATGCAAGAAAAACATCTGAAAGGAGAAATGCTGTCCTTTTGGAATTGGTAAATGGACCAGGTCATTACTTGTCTTCAGCACAATATGACTGGGCATTTGCGGTTGTAAGAAATTATTTTTATACCCAAGCGAAAAAAATCAGATTGGACTCTCTGAAAAACTCTTCTTACCGTCCTTTAGCCGAGGTGGCATTAAAGGTCAATATGGAGCTTTATTATCACCTTCTTCACTGGAAAACATGGTTTATACAGCTGATGCAGGCTGGCGGGGAAGCCAGAACGAGGATGGAAGCGGCCATAGGGAAGGTATTAGCGGATTTCGAAGGAGTCCTGATATTGGGGCCGCTGGCAAAAGAGATGGCGGAATATGGCCTCATTGAAAAGGAAGAAGTATCAAAGCAGCGCTGGCTGCATACCATGAAGCCTGTTTTTGAATCTGTCAATCTGGCAGTCTCAGAAGCAAACCTGGCTATGAAAACTGGAAATGGACGGATAGGAGAGCATACTGTCGACCTTGATGACGCATTATCCACTTTGAGCGAGGTGTATAACATAAATCCAGCTGCAAGCTGGTAAGTTTTCTAAAGGGTGATGTAAATGGAGCAGGATCAAATATTGATAAAAACCGCGTTAGAAGCGCTTCATAATGTTAAAGACCCTGAAATAGATACCATTTCAATCGTAGATTTAGGAATGGTGGAACAGATTGAGGTGGAGGGCCATTCAGTTTTGGTGAAACTCCTGCCTACTTTTATGGGATGCCCGGCCCTTGATATTATTCAAAAAAACGTTGAAGCCGAGATTGGCAAAGCAGGGATTTTTGAAAAAATAGAAGTCCGGTTTATCTATCATCCCCCATGGACGTCTGACCGGGTAACAGAGACAGGCAGGATAAAGCTAAAGGAATTCGGGATTGCGCCCCCTCCAAAATTCATTAGTGAAACGGGCGGATGGCAGGTGGATTGTCCTTTTTGCGGGTCCGCATACACGACGATGGATAACCTTTTTGGCCCCACAGCCTGCCGCAGCATCTTATACTGCAAATCCTGCAGGAACCCTTTTGAAGCTATGAAACCTGTATCGACTATGATGTAGCAGGCATTTTTAAAAATTAAAATTCAGAACAGAAAACTATTAAAAATTGAGAGGAAGTTGACAAATGGTAAAATTAATCGCTCTTTATAAGCATCCTGAAAATAAGGCGGCTTTTGATGACCATTATTTTAATACGCACGCACCGCTTACAGCCAAAATTCCGGGTCTCCGCAAAATGGAAGTTACAAGAATTGTCGGCAGTCCTATGGGAGGCGAAGGGAAGTACTATTTGATGTGCGAAATGTACTATGACAGCCATGAAGCATTGCAGGAAGCCATGAGAACAGACGAAGGCAAGGCATCAGGCAAAGACGCCATGAAATTTGCAGGTGATATTATCACACTTATGATCGGTGAGGAAGCAGATGAGTAACAGCTATGAAACCATTGATGTTTCACAGCAGGGAAAACTTGGTTTAATCGCTTTGAACCGGCCCAAGGTTCTAAATGCTATAAACCGCACGATGGTTTCAGAACTTCTTGCTGCAATGGAGGGCTTTGAGTCAGACTCAAGCGTCAAGGCCATCGTATTAAGCGGCAATGGAAGAGCCTTTGCAGCCGGGGCAGATATTGATGAAATGGCAAATGATCATGCAATCGATTTTGAGCTTCGCAATCAATTTAAAGATTGGGATCGGCTGGCTATGATCAAGAAACCGATTATCGGAGCGGTACAGGGCTTTGCTCTTGGCGGAGGCTTTGAGCTTGCGTTATGCTGTGATTTGCTTTATGCGGCGGAAAACGCGGAATTTGGGTTTCCGGAGGTGAACCTTGGCGTTATGCCTGGTGCAGGCGGCACCCAAAGGCTTACTAAGCTTGTCGGAAAAACGAAAGCAATGGAATGGCTTTTTACCGGCAAAAGAATCACGGCGAGGGAAGCCCTTCACCATGGAATCGTCAACCAGCTTATAGCAGAGGAGCTTCTGCTCGAAGAAACGATGAAAGCGGCTGAACAAATTTCCAGCCAGGCGCCAATCGCCATACGCCTCATAAAAGAAGCGGTCCTAAAGGCAGTTGACACTCCTTTAAATGAAGGAATGGAATTCGAAAGAAAGAACTTCTACCTATTATTCTCGACTGAAGATCAAAAAGAAGGAATGAATGCCTTTATAGAAAAACGCAGGCCTCAGTTTAAAGGAAAGTAGAGGAGGTGTACATAGCAAATGTTTGAAACCGTAAAATACGAGGTCACAAACGGTGTAGCATGGATTACATTAAACCGGCCGGATAAGCTGAATGCGTTCACCGAACAGCTGAATAAAGAGGTTCAGCAGTCCGTAAAACAGGCAAGCAGAGATAAAGAAGTCAGATGTCTTGTCATTACAGGTGAAGGCCGTGCATTCTGCTCCGGCCAGGATCTTCAGGGTGTAAATGAGGAAATGGATCATGGCGAAATTCTCCGGCGGTTCTATAATCCGATGGTAATGGAGATTCATAGATGCGAGAAACCTATTATCGCAGCTGTTAATGGGGTGGCAGCCGGTGCAGGCATGAGTCTTGCGTTAGCCTGCGATTTTAGGCTCCTATCTGATAAAGCCAATTTTTTTGAAGCCTTTATTCATGTCGGGCTGGTGCCTGATGCCGGAAATCTTTACTTTCTGCCTAAGCTGATCGGTCATGCCAAAGCCATGGAGCTTGCTGTGCTTGGTGAAAAAATTAATGCAGAGGAAGCCAAAGAGCTGGGCCTTGCTACTAAGGTAATTCCTATGGAGCAATGGCAGGCTGAAATAACTGCTTTTGCAGAAAAGGTTGCCAGTATGCCGACAGCAGCGATTGCCGTTATTAAGAAAAATTTGAAAGCGAGCTGGGAATCTACTCTGGAAGATAGTCTGGAGCGGGATGCACAAGGACAGCGGATTGCGGGCCTTACTCTTGATCATAAAGAGGGTGTAGCGGCATTTATGCAAAAGCGGAAGCCTGTGTTTCAAGGGAAATAGCCTTTGTAAAACTATAAAACTTAGAATTACTTTTAGAATATTTGCCCGTTATATGGTTTGCGAGCATCTCGTATCGGGTGCTCGTCTTTTTTTAAACTGAAAGGAGGATAATACCATGAAAAATATAGTCGTGATCGGTTCAGGTGTCATGGGGCGCGGGATTGCGTATGTCAGTGCAGTCGGGGGCTTCCATACAACCCTTGTAGATATCAGCCAGGAGCAATTAATCCGGGCGGAAAAAGAGATTGACAGCATCTTTGAAAAAGGGCTCGCGAGGAAGAAAATTACAGCCGCTGATATGGAAGAAAGCAAAAGCAGGCTTAACTATTCTGTAAGTCTTGCACAGCATGTAAGTGAAGCAGACCTTGTTATTGAAGCCGTCCCTGAAGTGATGGATATAAAGAGAAATATTTTTGAAGTGATCGATCAGCACGCTTCAGAGCATTGCTGTTTTGCAACAAACACCTCTACCATGAGTCCAACTGAGATTGGGTCCTTTACCAATCGTCCGGACAAAGTGATTGCCATGCATTTCTTTAATCCCGTCCATAAAATGCCGCTTGTAGAAATTATTAAAGGGCTTGAAACGAGCGAAGAAACAGCACAGTCAATAAAACGTGCTGCCGAGCAAATGGGAAAAGAGACAGTCGTCATAAATGAGTTTCCGGGCTTCGTGACGAGCAGGATCAGCGCGCTCGTGGGAAATGAGGCATTTTATATGCTCCAAGAAGGTCTCGGCACTCCCGAAGAAATTGATAAAGCCATTAAGCTTGGTCTGAACTACCCCATGGGCCCATTCGAACTGGGCGATCTTGTCGGCCTCGATACGCGCCTGAATAATTTAAAATACCTTCACAGCAAGCTGGGTGAAAAATACCGGCCGGCACCGCTCCTTGAACAGTATGTGAAAGCTGGCAGGCTTGGACGCAAAACGGGCAGAGGTGTTTATGATTACACTGCCAGAGAGAAAGTCAGGCAATGAGAAAAGCAGTAATCGTTGATGCCGTCCGGACTCCGATTGGAAGATATAAAGGCGGGTTAAAGGATATCCGTCCCGATGATTTGGGAGCCATCGTTATTAAGGCCCTGCTGGATAGAAACCCCGAAGTGGACCCTGCAGAAATTGAAGAGGTCATAATGGGAAATGCAAATCAGGCAGGAGAAGATAATCGCAATGTCGCCAGGATGGCAGCGTTGCTCGCCGGTTTGCCTGTCGAAGTGGCTGCTTCAACGGTTAACCGGCTTTGCGGATCTGGTTTAGATGCTGTAAATTATGCTGCACGTGCTATTTTAGCAGGAGAAGGAGATATTTTTATTGCTGGAGGCACCGAAAGCATGACCCGTGCACCATTTGTCATGGCAAAGCCAAGCAGCGAGTTTCCAAGAGGGAATATGGAAATGTATGATACAACCATCGGCTGGCGATTTACAAACAGCAGGCTTGAGAATATGTATGGTGCCGAAAGCATGCCTAAGACTGCAGAAAATGTTGCAGAGAAATATGGTATATCCCGAGAAGAACAGGACCAATTTGCACTTGAAAGCCAGAAGAGGGCGAAATCAGCAATTGAAAACGGGTTATTTGACGATGAAATCATTCCTGTTGCATACATGGATAAAAAAGGAAATGAAATCACGATTTCAAATGATGAGCATCCACGTCCGGAAACAACTTATGAAAAGCTATCAAGTTTAAAGCCCATCTTCCAGGGGGGAACTGTTACGGCCGGCAATGCTTCAGGGGTTAACGACGGTGCCTCTGCATTGCTGCTGATGTCTGAGGAAAAAGCCCGTGAACTGGGATTAAAGCCCCTCGGAAGTTATATTGTTTCCGCAGCAGCAGGGCTTGAGCCGTCGATTATGGGAGCAGGACCTGTTTATTCCACTCATAAAGCTTTGAAGAGGGCGGGACTTTCCATGAGCGATATAGACTTAACTGAATTAAATGAAGCGTTTGCTTCACAATCCCTCGCCTGCATCAAAGAACTGGGCGCAGATCCGGAACGGGTAAACGTGAATGGGGGAGCGATTGCATTTGGCCATCCTCTTGGGGCGAGCGGCGCCCGTATCCTGACAACATTATTGCATGAGATGAAGCGCAGGAATTCTAAATACGGCCTGGCAACGATGTGTGTGGGTGTCGGGCAGGGGATATCAACAATTGTTGAGCGCTGACCATAGAGGCATTATACTCTATGGTTTTTAATGCTCTTAACGATTTTAGCGTGGAAGCAGGAAGGCAATTATTTAGTATGCCGAAAAAGTATTTTCAAAACTGCCTAATTTTAGTACAATAATATATAACGAAAACTATCCGTTCAACCGACATGATGAAATGAGGATGAAGGCAAGTTGAATACGAGATCAATGATTTTCACACTTTATGGTGATTATATTACACATTATGGAAGCAAAATTTGGATCGGCAGTCTTATAAAGCTTTTAAGTGAGTTCGGGCATAATGACCAGTCCGTCAGAGCGGCTATTTCAAGAATGAATAAGCAGGGCTGGGTAAGCGCAGAAAAGATCGGCAATAAAAGCTATTATTCATTAACGCCAAGAGGCCAGAAAAGGATTGAGGAAGCGGCTAAGCGTATTTTTAAATTAAAGCCTGAGGAGTGGGATGGCGAGTGGCGCATCCTTATGTATACCATTCCGGAGGAAATACGCAATGTGAGGGATGAATTGCGCAAGGAGCTTGTATGGAGCGGTTTTGGATCCATGTCCAGCAGCTGCTGGATCTCTGCTAATAATCTCGAGAAACAAGTATTTGATTTGATCGAGAAATATGATATTGCCAACTATGTGGATTTCTTTATTGCCCGTTATGCAGGTCCGCATAAAAATATCGAAATTGTAGAAAAAAGCTGGAACCTGACAGAAATCAATGAAAAATACCAGGAGTTTATTTCTCAATACAGCCAGAAATATATAATTGATAGAAATAAGATTCTGAAGGGAAATATGACTGATGCAGAATGTTTCGTAGAAAGAACGAAGCTTGTGCATGAATACCGGAAGTTCCTATTTGTGGACCCTGGTCTGCCTGAAGAGCTTCTGCCTGATAAGTGGCTGGGCAGTCATGCTGCTGCGTTATTCAGTGAATATTATAAAGAGCTGGCAGAACCCGCATCCAGATTCTTTGAAAGTGTTTTTAAAGAAGGAAATGAACTGAAAAACAGAGATGCTGATTATGACGCATTAAATCACCCTTACATGGTTGAGTAAAAAAAGAGCCATTCTTCTGCAAAGGAAGCAGGATGGCTCTTTTTTTGTATTTCTCCAATTGTCAAACTATTGAGATTAGTATAACATTATTTTAACGAAGGAGGAATTTTATTGAATAGATTAACAGACATATTAAATATTAAATATCCAATTATTCAGGGCGGCATGGGGAATATCAGCAATGCCATTTTAACAGCGGCCGTTTCGGAAGCCGGCGGGCTTGGCACGATTGGAGCAGGAACAATGCCTCCTGAGGATGTTGAAAGAATAATTGAGGAAACTAAGAGTTTAACAGATAAGCCATTTGCTGTTAACATCGCATTAAGTGTCTCCCCATATGTAAAGGAAATTCTTTCTCTTGTCATTAAGCATAAGGTTCCTGCAGTTTCCCTTTCGGCCGGAAACCCTGCTCCTTTTATTCCAAAGCTTCATGAAAATGAGGTGAAGGTCATAACTGTTGCTGCTTCCGTAAGACAGGCGTTGAAAGCAGAGGCAGCAGGAGCTGATATCATTGCCGCGGAAGGGTATGAGGCAGCTGGAATCAATAGTGCTCTTGAAACGACTACACTCGTATTGATTCCTCAAATAATAGGCAATGTCGCAGTCCCGGTAGTGGCAGCAGGAGGAATCGGCGATGGCAAAGGGCTTGCTGCCATGCTTGCACTGGGGGCGAGCGGTGTTCAAATGGGCACCAGATTCATAGCAACCAAAGAAGCGCCATTTCATCCGGAATATAAAAAGAAAATCATTGAAGCATCTGATCATGAAACACTTATAGTGGGACGTTCAGTAGGCAGAATTCGAAGAGTTCTTTCCACCGGTTATGCCAATAAATTATTAGGTTACGAAAAACAAGGAATTTCTATTGATGAGTTTAATAAACTCACTTCTGAAGACTATCATAAAATTGGAGCGATAAATGGAAACGGTGACGAAGGTTTTATGAACAGCGGCCAGATAGCTGGCCTGATTTCCGATCTGCCGAGCGTAAAGGAGCTCTTGGATAAGATGATAGAGGATGCTGATCTTCAGCTCCAAAAGGCTAAGAATCTATTAAACTAGCAAGCAGGTTTTAAACACCTGCTTGCTTTTTTATAAAGATGATTTATTAAAATATATCAAATTTTTAGAATATTATTGACACTCTCGGGTTCTGGGTGATAATATAACGTTGTATTTACGATATCTAAAGTAAATATCATATAAATGATAAAAACCATTTATATGCTTCAATGTGTAAGCGTATACATAAGGTGTGTAAGCTATCAGCAAGCTGATAGTTAAATAAAGTAGTATAGGGGGTCATATAATGAAAAAATCGTTGAAAGCTTTTTCTTTATTAATGGCTGCAGGCATGCTTGTTTTGAATGGCTGCGGACAGGAGAAATCCAGTGGTTCTTCTTCAGAAGGCAATGAAAAGAAGCAGTACACAATTGGCATTACACAATTTGTCGAGCATCCTTCTCTGGATGCAGCGACAGAAGGATTTAAAAAAGCTTTGGAAGATGAGGGATTTAAAGAAGGCGATAATGT
Organism: Cytobacillus firmus NBRC 15306; assembly: GCF_001591465.1. Taxonomy (GTDB): domain Bacteria; phylum Bacillota; class Bacilli; order Bacillales; family Cytobacillaceae; genus Cytobacillus; species Cytobacillus firmus. Next base: position 95,083 of record NZ_BCUY01000001.1, on the reverse strand, counting down.
AAAATTTGATTTCCAAAATGCTCAGGCGGATATGAACAATACACAGACGATCGCTAATAATTTTGTCGGTGATAAAGTAGATATGATTTTTGCAAATGCTACTCCAAGTGCTGTTAGTGCTCTTAATGCGACTAAAGATATTCCGATTCTCTTTACATCTGTTACAGACCCGGTTGGAGCCGGTCTTGTTAAATCATTTGATCAGCCTGGAGACAATATTACAGGCACAACAGATAACCACCCGGAAGGAACGTCAAAAACGATTGATTTTATGATTGATGAAGCGGGTGTTAAAAATATTGGCATCATCTACAATTCCGGAGAGCAAAATTCCGAGGTTCAGGTTAAACAGGTTAAAGATCTTGCAGAACCAAAAGGAGCCAAGATTGTTGAAGCCTCTGTTTCAACCTCTGCAGAAGTAAAACAGGCTGCCGACTCCCTTGTTGGAAGGGTGGATGCCATCTATATCCCTACGGATAATACAGTTGTGTCTGCGTTGGAATCGGTTATCTCTGTCGCTGACAGCAAAAAAATTCCTTTATTCGTGGGTGAGCTTGATTCCATGAAACGCGGAGCTATAGCAGCCAGCGGATTCAACTACTTTGATCTTGGTTACCAGACAGGCAAAATGGCAGCTGAGATCTTAAAAGGAAACAAAAAGCCTTCTGAAATTCCGATTGAGCTTCCTGGAAGCCTGAAACTGGTCATCAATAAAAAAGCAGCTGAAGCACAGGGACTGGAAGTAAAAGAGGAATGGGCTGATTTCGCAGAGTTCCATGAAGAGTAGGAAAATCCGCCGGCTGGAAATGCAAATATCCGGCCGGCTGCTTTTTAAGCTAAAACAAAATAAAGGGTGTGATTCTTAGTGTTTACAGCGATATTCGGTGCATTCGAGTCAGGGATTATCTACGCAATTATGGCACTTGGAGTATATCTTTCGTTCAGGGTACTGGACTTTCCGGATTTAACGGTCGATGGAAGCTTTGTGACTGGAGCAGCTGTAGCTGCAACCATGATTGTCAGCGGGGCTAATCCTTTTCTTGCTACGGTCACTGCATTATTTGCTGGCTTTATTGCCGGCTGCCTAACGGGTATTATTCATACTTTTGGAAAAATTAATGCTCTGTTATCTGGAATCCTGATGATGATTGCCTTGTATTCGATAAATCTTCGTATCATGGGTAAATCGAATGTTCCTCTCCTGAACACAGAAACAGCCATTACACATGTAAGAGATTTTTGGGATAAAACAGGAATCGATTCTTTTTTCAATGCTATTTTGTCCATGGTAGGGCTGGGCGACAGCCTCCCGAGAACATGGGGCATTATTCTCTTTATGCTGGTTGTCACATTGGCTATAAAATTTTTGACAGATCGCTTTCTTCAGACTGAGATTGGTTTAGCTTTAAGGGCTACTGGTGACAACAAGAGGATGATCCGCAGTCTTTCTGCCAATACCAACATGATGGTGATTTTGGGGCTAGGCCTTTCCAATGCAATGGTCGCTTTCTCAGGAGCACTGATTGCTCAGCAGGGCGGATTCGCCGATGTTGGTATGGGTATCGGAATGATTATTATCGGACTGGCTTCAGTTATTATCGGTGAAGCATTGTTTGGAACAAAAACAATTGCCAGAACGACTTTAGCGGTCATTGGCGGAGCAATTATCTATCGTATCGTGGTTACCATGGCGCTAAGGGTAGAGTTCCTTGAGCCGGGTGATATGAAGCTGATTACAGCAACTATCGTCATCCTTGCATTAATAATGCCGAAGATTATTCACCGCACGAAGGAGAAGAAACGGAAAGCTAAGAGATTGGCAGGAAGCATGAACATAAGTGAATTGCCATCAGGCAGAAAGGGTGAGACTGGTGCTGCAATTAAATCAGATTCATAAAGTCTTCAATGAAGGGACACCAGATGAAAAGATTGCACTTGATATGATCAATCTAACATTGAATGAGGGAGACTTTGTCACAGTCATCGGAAGTAATGGGGCAGGGAAATCCACTTTAATGAATATTATTTCGGGCGTCATGATACCTGATGTCGGGTCTGTGTTTATCGACAGTCAAAATGTCACAGGCATGTCGGAATATAACCGGGCAAAGCTTATTGGGAGGGTTTTTCAGGATCCGATGGCTGGCACTGCCCCGTCCATGACAATTGAAGAAAATCTGGCCATGGCGTTTTCAAGGAATAAAACAAGAACATTACGAAAAGGTGTGACGAAAAAGCGCAGAGACTATTTCCGTGAAGTTCTTGAAAGCCTTCATCTTGGCCTTGAAAACCGTTTGAATGCTAAGGTCGGTTTATTATCAGGAGGAGAACGGCAGGCACTTTCATTATTAATGGCAACCTTCACAGAGCCTTCCATTCTTTTGCTGGATGAACATACAGCTGCCCTCGACCCGGCACGTGCAGAGCTTATTACAAATCTCACAAAAGAAATTGTTCAAAAGTATAATTTAACAACCTTAATGGTCACACATAATATGCAGCAGGCGCTGGATTTAGGAAACAGACTGATTATGATGGATAAAGGCCAGATTATACTTGAAGTAGATGATGGACAGAAACAGCATCTGACAATTGAACAGCTGTTGAATGAATTTCAGCGAATCCGCGGAACAAAAATGGCAAGTGATCGTGCACTGCTTTCTTAAAATAATAAAAAGGATTAGCCAATTTGCCGGTTAATCCTTTTTACATGCGACAAATCAAAAGAATTTTTAAAGTTTTTACAATTTATTGACTATTCATTTAACGTAATGGTATCATATCGTTAAATAAACGTCATACATATTTTTAGTCAAAAAGGGAGGGGTGTTATGAAACCTGGGCTGCAAATTGGGAACCAGGCATTTATCCGTGCAGTGGTCTCACCTGAAATGTTCGCACAATTTGAAGGAGAGGTCATTCATCCTGTCTATTCCACAGTAACCATGATCTATCACATGGAGTGGGCCTCCCGACTCCTGATCACCCCCTATTTGGATGAGGAAGAAGAAGGGATGGGTGGAGCTGTTTCTGCCAGGCATTTATCTCCGTCACCTGAAGGATCCCCCATTGTTATAACAGCTACCGTATCCAAGCTGGAAGGAAATGCAGTTTACTCAACTGTAGCCGTCCATAATGGAGAAAACCTTGCTGGCGAAGGTGAAGTCAAACAGGTGATTCTGAAGAAAAGCAGGATTGCAGAATTGTTAAAGAGAGACTAAGAGAATAGAAGTATCTTAGCCTTAATAAAAAAAGGCATTTTAATTTAATTTTATTGTAAGCGCTATCATATATAAAGGGGAGAATGAAATGACAGATATGTTTCAAAAAATTAAAAATCATGAACAAGTCGTTTTCTGCAACGATGAATCTACCGGTTTAAAGGCAATCATCGCAATCCACAGCACTAGATTGGGACCGGCATTGGGAGGCTGCCGTATGTTTCCATACAAAAGTGTCGATGATGCCCTTGAGGATGTCCTCCGATTATCAAAAGGCATGACCTATAAATGTGCGGCTAGTGATTGTGATTTCGGAGGCGGGAAGGCTGTCATTATCGGGGATCCATTAAAAGATAAAACACCTGAGCTGTTCCGTGCTTTTGGCCAATTTGTTGAATCACTGAACGGACGCTTCTATACAGGAACAGACATGGGTACTTCTACAGAGGATTTCGTTCATGCCCTAAAGGAAACGAATTGCATTGTGGGGGTGGATGAGGTTTATGGGGGAAGCGGGGATTCTTCTGTACCAACAGCGCAGGGTGTTATTTACGGCCTCCAGGCAACAAATAAAGCAATGAGCGGAACAGACGACCTTTCAGGCAAGAGTTATGCCATTCAGGGACTTGGCAAAGTGGGATATAAAGTCGCAGAAAGGCTGCTTGAAGAAGGGGCAGATTTATTTGTGACAGATATCAGCCAGCAGGCAATCGACCAGCTCCTCAGCAAGGCGAAAGAAATTGGAGCCGGTGTGAAGGTTTTATCCAGCAATGAGATATATGAGGCCGAGGCAGACTTTTTTGTTCCTTGTGCATTGGGCGGCATCATTAATGATGACACAATCGACCTGCTTAAAGTAAAAGCAATTGTCGGCTCTGCCAATAACCAGCTAATGGATATGCGCCATGGCCAAATCCTAAAAGATAAGGGTATTTTATACGCTCCCGATTATATTGTAAATGCAGGGGGATTAATCCAGGTTGCAGATGAATTATATACACCTAATAAAGAAAGGGTACTCCGCAAAACGAAAGCTATTTATAACTCTCTTCTGAACATCTACGAACATGCTGAAGCAAATGGAATTACAACAGTTGAAGCATCCAACCAATTCTGCGAGAGCCGCATTGAAGCACGCACACGCAGAAACAGCTTTTTTTCCCATATGAAACGCCCGAAGTGGGCAGTAAGAACCTAATTTTTTGCTTGGATAACAATATTTGTACCGTATAAAAGTTCTTAAAATAATTTACCAGCCAAAGGGTGAGAAGATGGAAAAACACTTTCCGATCAGGCGAATAATGGACGAAAATGGAACGATCATCAATTCCGAAGATATAGAAAAAGTAAATGAAAAGCTTGTAAAAGAGTTTTATAGACATATGGTCAGAATCCGCACTTTTGACCGCAAAGCTATTTCACTTCAGCGGCAGGGCAGGATAGGCACATATGCTCCTTATGAAGGTCAGGAGGCTTCCCAGGTCGGAACTGCTGTTGCGCTGGGGGAGAGCGATTGGATGTTTCCTACCTATCGCGACCACGGAGCAGCTATGACCTTTGGCCACTCACTGCGAAACATCCTGTTGTTTTGGAACGGTAGAAATGAAGGGTGTGTGCCGCCTGACGGAAAGAAGATCTTCCCTCCAGGCATTCCGATTGCGACACAAATCCCTCATGCAGCAGGAGCTGCGTTCGCAGAAAGGAAAAAAGGCACTGCCAATGCTGCTATTGCTTATTTTGGTGATGGTGCCACCTCAGAGGGAGATTTCCATGAAGGATTAAATTTCGCCAGCGTATTTAAAGCTCCGGTTGTCTTTTTTAATCAGAACAATCAATACGCCATTTCAGTTCCGTTTGAGAAGCAGATGAATACAAAAACGATTGCCCAGAAAGCCCTGGCATATGATATTCCGGGAGTCAGGATCGATGGGAATGATGTTTTCATGGTTTATTATGAAACACTGAAAGCCTTAGAGCGGGCCCGTAAAGGTGAAGGGCCGACACTAATTGAAGCTGTGACATGGAGATATGGTGCTCACACTACAGCAGATGACCCATCCAAATACCGCGATCAATCGGAAAGCAATAGCAGAAGACAGGAGACTGACCCTATTTTAAGGCTGGAGCGCTGGATGAAAAATGAGGGAATATTTGATGAGAAATGGCAAATGGCAATAGAAGAGGAAGCAGCAGCTGAAATAGATAAAGCTGTAGGTGAAATGGAAGATTTTCCTCCTGCAGATCCTGCAGTAATTTTTGACTATGTCTTTGCTGAGCCTACATGGCAAATCAAGCAGCAAAAAGAAGAATATCTGAAGCTGATTGGAGGCGGCCGTTAATGAAAACAGCAGTTGGAGCAAAAACCATGACATTAGTTCAAGCCATTACGGATGCTTTAGATACTATGCTCAATGAAAAGGAAGAGGTTTTGCTGCTGGGTGAGGACATCGGCAGGAACGGCGGAGTTTTCCGTGCAACAGATGGTCTTCAGACTAAGTATGGCGAAGGCCGTGTGATCGATACACCTTTAAGTGAATCCGGTTTTGTCGGAGCGGGGATTGGGATGGCTGTGAATGGATTTTTGCCTGTGATCGAAATTCAGTTTCTCGGGTTTATCTATCCGGCTTATGAACAAATTATGACCCATGCTTCAAGGCTTCGGATGCGGACAATGGGACATTTTACTGTTCCGATGGTTATAAGGGCTCCATACGGTGCAGGTGTAAGAGCTCCGGAAATTCATTGTGATTCAACAGAAGCTCTCTTTACTCACATGCCCGGCATCAAGGTGGTATGCCCATCCAGTCCCTATGATGCCAAAGGACTGCTGATTGCTGCGATTGAAGACCCGGATCCGGTTCTGTTTCTTGAGCCGATGCGCTGCTATCGTTCGGCCAGAGAGGAAGTGCCTGAAGGGAAGTATACGGTTGAAATAGGAAAAGGCAAAAAACTAATGGATGGGGACGATGTAACGGTCATTACATGGGGAGCAATGGTGCCAGAGGCTATGAAAGCGGCAAAGCAGGTGAAAGAAAATAACGTACATTGTGATGTCATTGATTTAAGAACCCTATTTCCGCTGGATAAAGACATGATTGCAGAATCTGTCCAAAAGACAGGGAGAACAGTTATTGTCCATGAAGCTCATGCCACCGGCGGAGTCGGAAATGATGTGCTTGCCATCATTAATGATACATCCTTTTTATATCAGAAAGCACCTGTTGAACGGGTTACTGGATTTGATGCGCCAGTTCCATACTTTGGTTTTGAGGACCATTACCTGCCAACTCCGGCAAGGATTCAGCAGGCAATAGAAAAAGTAATGAAGTTTTAGGAGGGGAAGCCGTGGAGGTGAAACTGCACGATATTGGTGAAGGAATGACAGAAGCGGATATTAATTGCTTTTTAGTTAAGCCGGGGGATGCAGTCAAAGCAGACGATCCGCTTGTTGAAGTACAGACTGATAAAATGACTGCTGAAATACCTGCCCCGAAAGCAGGCATTATTAAGGAATTTACAGTGCAGCCCGGCGATACGGTTAAAGTGGGTTCGACCATTTTAATTTTAGAATCTGCTGGTGAGGAAGGCGCTGAAAAAGAGAATGCCGTTTCTATTCCTGTTTACACACATTCGCCGCAGAAGCAAAACCATTCTTTTGTGGCATTCAAAGGAAATCGGGTTCTTGCTTCTCCTTTCACAAGAAAAATTGCGCGCGATAATGACATTGATATTGAGAAAATCATAGGAACAGGTCCTGCTGGCCGTATTTTAGATGAAGACATCTATCAATACATAGCTTCTCTTCAGACGAAGCCGGCCCATGATGAACAGGAACAAGCAACTTTGAATGAAAATATAAAAAGCCCCCCTGCTGAGAAAGAGATCATTCCGTTCAGGGGCAGACGGAAGCAGATTGCCAGGAAAATGGCACAATCTCTCTTTACCATTCCCCATTGTACCCATTTTGAAGAAATCGATGTAACGGAGCTGATTGCTTTCAGAAAAGAGCTTAAGCTTCTAAACCTAAATATATCTGCTACAGCCTTTTTCCTGAAGGCTTTATCAATTTGCATGAAGGAATTTCCTGTGTTCAATGCAGTGCTGCATGAAGAAAAGGAAGAAATACATTTGGCAGGTGAACATCATTTCGGTATTGCGGTTGATACGGACGAAGGTCTAATCGTTCCGGTCATAAAGCATGTTGAAAATAAAACAATCAGAGAAATTCATGCAGAAATGAAACAGCTTACCCAAAAAGCTATGGAAAATAAGCTTTCTGTTAAAGAAATTTCTGAAGGGACTTTTACAATCAGCAATGTGGGGCCTCTTGGCGGAAGCTTTGGAGCAACTCCGATTATCCAGCATCCGCAAACCGCCTTAGTATCTTTCCATAAAACAAAAAAGATGCCTGTTGTGACCGATGATGACCAGATTGTCATTCGTTCAATGATGAATATATCAATGTCTTTTGATCATAGAGTTGCAGACGGGGCGACAGCTGTGCGCTTTACAAACCGCTTTGCTGAATTGATTAAAAATCCGAAAATGCTTGTTCTGGAGATGGTATAAATGGTAGTTGGAGAACTGGCACATGAGCGTGATGTCATCGTAATCGGCGGCGGCCCCGGGGGCTATCATGCCGCAATCCGAGCTGCACAGCTGGGGCGAAATGTTACATTAGTTGAACAGGATCAACTAGGCGGGATCTGTTTAAATAAAGGATGCATACCTTCCAAGATCCTCACACAGTCTGCTGAAAAATTCACTTCATTTCAGGAAGGGGAAAACTGGGGGCTCGAAGGAGGAAATATATCATTAAACTTAATCAAGCTTCAGGAATACAAGCAGAAGAAAATTAAGCAGCTCCGGGCAGGAATTGAAGCCCTCTGTCAAGCTAATAAAATTGAAGTTCTCAATGGTTCAGCCTTTTTTCTGTCAGAGGATAAGATTGGCATCGAAAAAGGAGACCAATTTGACGTTTACCGATTTCAGAATGCCATCATTGCGACCGGCGGAAGACCGGAAAAACCTCTTTGGTCCAGAGAAATAAGTGAATTAGTATTAGATCAGCATTCCATTTCAAATTTGAGTGAAATACCCGATAAACTATTAATCTATGGCAGTGATTACATTACCCTCGAAATAGGTATGGCTTATCAGGCTCTGGGATCTAATGTGACTCTGATCCTCGAAGATGGGAAAGAGGATTTTGATTTTGATCAATCCATTTGCCGGGAACTGAAGAGGATATTAAAAAAGAAGAAAATAGATATTGTAAGAAATTCGGATGTATTGGAACTGCAGCATAATAAAGGAATGGTAACAGTCACTTTTGAGTGTAAAGGAAAAAGAGAAACCATTTCAGGCACACATTTATTTGTTTCATCTTCCATTAGACCAAACACTGACCAGCTGGGACTATCCCGTATAGGGGTGGAGCAATGTGAAGCAGGGTTTATTAAGGTTGACGGTCAAAGCCGGACAACACAGACACATATTTTCGCAGTCGGTGATGTAACAGAAGGTCCTGCACTTGCTGTAAAAGCTATTAAACAAGGAAAAACAGCCGCTGAAGCAATTGCGGGAATTAAATCGGAATCAGATTTCCATTTCATTCCGATTGCAGCACATACACAGCCTCCTATTGCAAGTGCCGGGTTAACGGAACAGGAAGCCATTAACATGGGCTATGACATTGAAATTGGTGTATCCTCATTATCTGCCAACGGCTTCAGCAATTTGAGCGGGAAAAAAGATGGTTTTATAAAAGTGATCAGCTGCAGGGAAAAGCAAATTCTTCTGGGGATCCACATAGTAGGGGCCGGAGCAATAGAATTAATTTCAGCTGGAATTACTGCATTGGAAATGGGAGCAAGGGATGAAGATTTAATTTTCCCTAACTACCCGCATCCAAGCATAAATGAAGGCTTGCTGGAAGCTGTAGAAGCTTTAAAGAACTTGGCTGTTCACATACCGCCCCAAAGCAAAAAAACGCAAAAAATATAAGTGTAAATTCCTTTAATGCAGAAGTGCATTATAGCTTTAACTTGAACTCTTGAGAACATTTACACGTTTCCTATATAATGAATTCAAAATATTATTAATATTAAAACGGAGGGGTTAGCATGCAAGATGAAAAATTGTTAAAGGAACAGAAGGCAGACGATTTCTTTCCTGTGAAGGAGGTAGATTATTTAGAAATCTATTCAGGAAATGCCAAACAATCCTGCCATTATTTCTGCACAGCTTTCGGTTTTAAGCCAGTTGCTTATTCCGGTCTGGAAACCGGCAATAGAGAAACAGTCTCTTATGTCCTTCAGCAGAGAAAGATTCGCCTGGTGATCACAGGAACATTAAATGACAGTTCCAGAGTTTCAAATTTCATTCATAAGCATGGAGATGGTGTAAAAGATATAGCATTAACTGTTGATGATGTTGAAAAGGCTTACAAAACAGCGGTTGAAAGAGGCGCAATCGACATACAGCCTCCAGCAGAGATAAAAGACGAACACGGCACGGTCAAAAAGGCAGTTATTGGTACATATGGAGATACCATTCATACACTTGTTGAACGGAATGATTATAAAGGGGTATTCATGCCTGGCTTTGAGCCTTATCAAACTGAAGTTCCATTTGAGGATGCAGGTTTTATCGGCGTCGACCATGTTGTTGGAAATGTAGAGAGAATGGAGGAATGGGTGAATTATTATGCAAATGTAATGGGCTTTAAGGAAATGAAGCACTTTACAGATAAAGACATTACAACAGAATATTCCGCTCTGATGTCCAAGGTTATGCATAATGGAGGCAGAATTAAGTTCCCGATTAACGAGCCTGCAGAAGGGAAGCGCAAATCCCAGATTGAAGAATACCTTGAATACTACAACGGGGCTGGAGTCCAGCATTTGGCCATTCTGACAGAAGATATTGTCAGCACTGTCAGCATCCTCCGCAAAAATGGGGTAGAGTTCTTAAGCACTCCAGAATCTTATTATGAAATGCTTTCTGAGCGCGTAGGGAAAATTGATGAAGAGATCGACAAATTGAAGGAATTAAATATTCTCGTTGACCGCGATGACGAAGGCTATTTGCTTCAAATTTTCACAAAACCAATCGTAGACCGTCCGACCTTATTCATTGAAATCATTCAGCGTAAAGGTGCCAGAGGGTTTGGTGAAGGCAACTTTAAAGCACTCTTTGAATCTATTGAACGTGAGCAGGAAAGACGGGGGAATTTATAACTTTTCAGCTTAAGAGGGAGAAAGCATTTCTCCCTTTTTTAATAAATTTGAGAAGGAGGCAGACCAGATGGCCAGAATCCAGACAAAAAGCGCTGTGGAAAAGATTGTTTCTTATCCGCTTGGCAGCTCGCCGGAAGAGATCAAAGAAAAGTACAATTTAATGGCTGTCCGAAAAATGTCTGATAATGAAAATGTGTATGGCTGTTCATCAGAAGTCAGGAACAGCATCAGCAAAGCGATGAACAGTCTTTACTTTTATCCGGATGGCACTGTTTCCCTGCTCAAACGCAAGCTGGGCGGATTCTATAATATAAGTGAAGATAACTTTCTGGTCACCAATGGTTCAGAAGAGATCATCCGATTATTGACTAGAGCATACATAAGTGCTGGAGATGAAGCTGTCATGGCTCAGAATACATTTCCACGATATGAAACAAACGTCCTGATTGAAGGAGGCAGTGCGATAACGGTGCCGCTGCAAAATGGAACCCATAATCTAAGTGCAATGTATGAGAAGTTAAACGAAAAAACAAAAATGGTGTTTATCTGCAATCCCAACAATCCTACAGGAACCATAGTCGGTAAATCAGAACTGCTGCAATTCATTGATAAAGTTCGTTCGAATATTCTGATTATTCTTGATGAAGCATACTATGAATATGTGAATTCCGAGGATTATCCTGACTCTATTCCGCTTCTTGAACAGCGGTCTAACTTAATCATTTTAAGGACTTTCTCCAAAATCTACGGCCTTGCCGGACTCCGTGTCGGATATGGAATCATGCATCCGGAGATCGTGAATGACCTTAATAAGGTAAAAGATGTTTTTAATGTCAACCACCTGGCACAGGCTGCAGCTTCTGCAGCTCTAAATGATCAGGATTTTATAAGGGATTGTGCTCAAAAAAATGCCGAAGAGATGAAATTTGTGTGCCAGAAACTAAATGAATTACATGTCGGCTATTTTCCTTCCCAAACCAATTTTATTTATATTTTCAGCCACCTTCCTATTGCAGACAACTTGATCGCAAATGGTTTAGTGGTCCGGAAAATGAAGCTTGAAGGCTATTTTGATGCCTTTCGGATGACTTTAGGAACAAGGGAAGATAATGAAGCGGCATTGGCAGTGATAAACAAACTCTTGAATGAAAAGGCGGTGTAGGGCATATGGAATTAAATCCACAGAGTCTTGAGTGGAAGGACGCATATAAGCTAATGGTTGGCTCAATTCTTCCGCGTCCCATTGCGTTTGTTACCACTATGGATACAGATGGAAATGTAAATGCAGCTCCATTCAGCTTCTTTACTGCCATATGTGCAGATCCGATGCTGATTTGCTTTTCACCGATGCGAAAAGGGACAGATGGCTCTAAGAAAGACACGCTTGCTAATATTGAATCCACCAGGGAATTCGTAATTAACATCGTCAGTGAAGACTTTACGGAAAAGATGAATATATGTGCAGCGGATTATCCGGCTGGTACAGACGAACTGGCCGCAGCGGGTCTCGAAAAAGAAAAAAGTGCCTCTGTGAAGCCACCTCGGGTTAAAGAATCAAAAGTCCATTTGGAATGCAGTCTCTATCAGGTACTTCACTTTGGAGAACATCCCGGTTCAGGAAGCCTGGTGATTGGAAAAGTGGAGCATGTGCATGTTGCTGAAGAGCTTTACGAAAATGGAAGGATTAATTCCGAAAAGCTGAAGCCTGTTGGCCGGATGGCAGGACATATCTATACGAGGCCAATGACTGATGTATTTGAATTGATCCGAAAAACGGACCCAAGGTGATGCTATGAAATTCATAACCTTTCAAAAACCGGATGGATCTATAAGAGCGGGCTGGCTGAAGAATGAGGAGTATGCTGTTGATATGCATGAAGCGACCAATGGTGTTCTTCCGAAAACAATGCTTGATTTTCTTGAAAATCATGAGTTTTTTATGGAATACCTATCTTCAAGCACTAAATTGAAGAATACCGATAGAGGAGTATATCCATTATCAGACGTCAAATTAATGGCTCCACTGCCAAATCCAAAAAGCTTTAGGGATTTCTATGCTTTTGAAGAACACGTTAAAACGGCAAGAGCCAACCGTGGACTTGATATGATTCCCGAATGGTATGACATACCTGTTTTTTATTTTTCCAATCATCTGAGCATTAAGGGGCCGAATGAAGAAATTTCACCTCCTAAGGATTGCCAATGGCTAGATTACGAGCTCGAAATTGCCTGTATCATCGGTAAAGAGGGAAAGGATATTAAAGCTGCCGAAGCGGATGATTATATATTTGGGTATTGCATCCTGAATGATTGGAGTGCAAGAGATATTCAGCGAAAAGAAATGAAGGTAGGTCTTGGCCCTGCAAAAGGGAAGGATTTTGCCACTTCTGTCGGACCATATATCGTTACAAAGGATGAGCTTGAGAATTTCCGTGTTGAAAATGGGTATGATTTTCTCATGACCGCAAAAGTTAATGGAACTCTTTTATCAGAGGGGAATATGCAGGATATTTACTATTCCTTTTACGAAATGATTGAACGGGCTTCTGACGGTGTAACCCTCTGTCCAGGTGAGATGATAGGCTCCGGGACTGTTGGCAGCGGCTGCATCCTTGAGCTGGGAACTGATGTGCACCGCTGGCTTAAGCCTGGAGATGAGGTTGAGCTTGAGATTAGCAATCTCGGAACATTAAAAAATCGAATCGCAAATGAGTGAGGTGGAAATATGTTTTATCGCCAAATGGGGAAAATCCCGCACAAGCGCCATACGACTTTCAAAAAACCGGATGGTACCTTATTCAGGGAACAGGTCATGGGGACAAAGGGTTTTTCCGGCACCCAATCCATTCTTTATCACCACTATATGCCGACAGAAGTAGCACGAACTGAACTGATCGGAAAATATGTTCCAGAGTATGAAGATCAGGAGAGCTTAAAGCATCGGCATTTGTTCACAGATCAAATTGAAAAGAAAGGGGATGCCCTTTCAGCAAGGGAATATCTGCTTGGGAATGACGACCTTTTAATAGGCACCATGAATATTACAGAGCCGATGAAAAGCTATTACCGGAATGGCGATGGAGATGAGATGCTCTATATTCATTATGGAACAGGAAAAGTTGAGACCATGTTCGGAACTTTAACCTTTCGCCCTGGAGACTATGTCATTATTCCGATTGGAACTATTTACCGTGTAATTCCGGACAAAGAGCAGCTGACTAAAGTGCTCCTGGTGGAGTCTTTCAGCCAGATTACAACACCAAGAAGATACCGGAATGAGTATGGGCAGCTTCTTGAACATAGTCCATTCTGTGAACGGGATATCCGGGGACCGGAGATACTGGAAACATATGATCAAAAAGGAGAATATGAAGTTATCACGAAAACAAGGGGATACTTGCATTCTCATATTCTGAATCATCATCCGCTTGATGTGGAGGGCTGGGACGGCTATCTTTATCCATGGGTCTTTAATATAGAAGACTTTGAACCGATTACCGGAAGGGTGCATCAGCCTCCGCCGGTCCATCAGACATTTGAAGGACATAACTTTGTTGTGTGTTCTTTTGTTCCCAGATTATATGACTATCATCCAGAGGCTGTCCCTGCCCCCTACTATCACAGCAATGTCAACAGTGATGAACTGCTATACTATGTGGAAGGCAATTTCATGAGCAGGAAGGGGATTAGAGAAGGCTCCATCACCCTTCACCCAAGCGGTATTCCACATGGGCCTCACCCTGGAAAAACAGAAGCCAGCATAGGGAAAAAGGAAACTCTTGAGCTTGCTGTTATGATTGATACATTCAAGCCGTTAAAGCTGGTGAAAAACGCTAAGTTAATAGAAGATGAGAAGTACATGTTTACATGGGTTGAATAGAAAAAAGCACTTTCCTTTTGGAGAGTGCTTTTTTAACTTTCGTTCTGCCAAATAATGGCCAGTGTTCCCTCACCGGCATGGGCAGCGATCGTTGAACTAATATCACCAATGAAAATATCGAGGCGCGGAAAATGAGACTTTATTTCTTCGGCCAGCTCCTCCGCCTTTGCAGGCACATTCCCATGCATGATTTGAACCTGGGGGATTGTGTGGTTTTCATACGAATTCCCAAGAAATTCTATCATTCTTTTGATTGCTTTTTTTTCTGAACGGACTTTATCAAACAGTTCAAACTCCCCATCCCAGTTAATGCGGATAATTGGCTTTATTTTCAAAATGCTTCCCAGCAGGTATTGTGTGCCTGACATTCTGCCGCCCTTATAAAATTGCTCAAGGCTTCCAAGCAATATATAATTCTCGGATTTCTCTGTCTCACTTTGCAGGATATCCGCAATTTTATGCGCCGGCATATCATTTTCAGCAAGCTTTAATCCTTTATTGATCAATGTTGTAATGGCAAAAGACATACATTTAGAATCGACTGTGAAAATAGGAAACTCTGCCAGCTCTGCTCCGGCTATACAGCTATTTAGCGTGCCGCTAAGTTTGCTGGATACATGAACAGCAACTGCAGCATCATATTCCGGCTTCAATGATTCAAATAGTTCCGCAAATTTTCCGGCGGAGGGCTGTGAAGTTTTAGGAACTTCTTTTTCATTGCGAATCCGGCTATACAGTTGATCTGTATTTAAATCAATACCATCTTCATAGGATTCCTCACCGAATGTAATAGTTAGAGGAACCACATAAACGTCAGGATGTCCCAGCATCTCCTTAGTAACATAGGCTGTGCTGTCTGTAATCCAGGCAATTTTCTTTTTTATCATAAATGATTTAAGTCCTTTGTCAATTATTTTGGAATAAATTGAACCGCTTCCATTATTGAAAACTCCCCTCATTATACACGAATAGACCATTACCTGTATTGCTTTTTAGTGGTCCATTTATAGGAAATATCCTGTGTATGTCAGTTAGAAGGTATATATGGAGCACTTGAAGGTAAATAAGAATCTTTTGTGAACAATGTTTGAACCTGATAAAATGGCGGCCTGAAATGAAAAAATCCCCTGCGTGGCAGGGGATTGTGAGTATGTCTCTTTATTGACCTAATACCATTTAAACTTGTTTATTGAAATTAAAAAACTTTCGTAGTCCAATCCTCACAATTCCAAATATCGGTCGCAATTTCACGATAGAAATCAGGTTCGTGGGAAACCATCAGGATACTTCCTCGGTATGCCTTTAAAGCACGCTTTAATTCTTCTTTTGCATCCACATCCAAGTGATTGGTAGGTTCGTCCAGAATTAATAAATTCGTTTCTGTGTTTAAAATTTTACACAATCGAACTTTGGCTTTTTCACCACCAGAAAGGACTTCGATTTTACTTTCAATATGTTTCGTCGTTAATCCGCATTTTGCAAGAGCAGCACGAACTTCAGCCTGATTCATACTTGGGAACTCGCTCCAAATCTCTTCAATACAAGTGTTGTAGTTTGACTGTTTAACTTCCTGCTCGAAGTAACCGATGTATTGATACTCACCGCGTTCCACTTTACCCGAAATGGGACTAATCAATCCAAGAATACTTTTTAAAAGAGTAGACTTACCAATGCCGTTAGCACCCACGAATGCAATTTTTTGTCCGCGTTCCATTTTCAAATTCAGAGGGCGGGAAAGTGGTTCATTGTAACCAATAACAAGATCTTCAGTCGTGAAAATCCAGCGGCTGGCTGCACGAGCTTCTTTGAAAATAAACTCTGGTTTCGGTTTTTCTCTCCCCAATTCAATAATTTCCATTTTGTCGAGCTTCTTTTGACGGGACATTGCCATATTACGAGTTGCAACACTTGCCTTGTTGCGGGCAACGAAATCCTTTAAATCTGCAATTTCTTGTTGTTGACGCTTGTATGCAGACTCCAGCTGCTGCTTTTTCGTTTCATATACTTTTAAGAAGTTATCATAGTCACCAGCATAGCGATTCAACTCTTGGTTTTCCATGTGATAGATCAAGTTAACAACACTGTTCAGGAATGGAATATCATGTGAAATCAAGATAAATGCATTCTCATATTCCTGTAAATAGCGCTTCAGCCATTCGATATGCTGTTCATCCAAATAGTTTGTAGGCTCGTCCAGTAATAAGATTTCCGGCTTTTCCAGCAAAAGCTTAGCCAGTAAAACTTTCGTGCGCTGCCCGCCGCTAAGATCATCTATATCACGATCAAGTCCAACATCATCTAATCCCAGGCCGCGGGCAACTTCCTCAACTTTTGAATTAATTTGATAGAAATCATTACTATCTAAAGTTTCTTGCAGCTCTCCAACTTCTGCAAGTAATGCATCAATATCAGCACCTTCATCACCCATTTTTGCATAAAGCTCATTGATCTCTGATTCAGCATCAAAAAGATATTGAAAAGCAGTACTCAAAGCGTCACGCATCGTAGTGCCTTTTTTAAGTACAGCATGCTGATCTAAGTAACCAACACGAACTTTTCGTGACCACTCAACTTTCCCCTCGTCGGGCTGCAGCTTCCCGGTAACAATATTCATGAAAGTAGACTTACCCTCACCATTTGCCCCAACTAGTCCAACGTGTTCACCTTTTAAAAGCCGAAAAGACACATCATTAAAAATCGCACGATCACCGAAACCGTGGCTTAAATTTTGTACATTTAATACGCTCATTTTTTTACCCCTTCTCTAATATTCCATGTGGATATCTTACTAGATTTAGACTGTTTTTTCTATCTAAAGTTATTTCTTGTGAAAAATGCAATTCGATTATTGGGATAAATTGAAGTCTGCCCATTCTTAATTAAAGGCTCTTTATTAAAGCTGGATGTTGATTTTATGGCATTGAAAAATAGGCGGGAAGTAATGTTGGGAGATCAGCAAAAAGGGGGTCACACTAACACTTCACCCGGAAAAAAGGTGCCAATTAGGTTATTGGCACCTTTCGCTATTTCTAATGGTTCACTTAACTCCCTGCGGAACTGCCAGGCCAAGACCTTTAGCAATACGTGTACCATAATCAGGATCCGCTTTAAAGAAATGCTGAATCTGACGAAGCTTAATTTCTTCTTTTTCTACAGGCTTCATGGCAGCAACAATGTTTGCCACAAGACGTGAGCGTTCCTCTTCACTCATTAAGCGGTATAGATCACCGGCTTGTGTGTAGTGGTCATTATGATCATACGCAACGCTTTCGGCTAAACCGGATACAGGGTATGCAGCCTGCTTGTGCTCCGGTACTTCAGTTGGTCCTCCAAAGCTGTTCGGCTCGTAATAAACAGAACCTCCGCCATTATTATCAAAACGCATCTGGCCGTCACGCTGATAGTTTTGCACTTCGTTTTTAGGGCGGTTGATAGGCAGCATCTGATGGTTAGCACCTACACGGTAGCGGTGTGCATCATGGTAGGCAAACAGGCGGCCCTGAAGCATTTTATCAGGTGACACATCAATACCAGGTACTAGAGTTCCCGGAGAGAAGGTAGCCTGCTCAACTTCAGCAAAGTAGTTTTCCGGATTTCTATTGAGAACCATACGTCCCACTTCGATTAATGGATAATCTTTTTGTGACCACACTTTCGTGACATCGAATGGGTCGAAACGGTACGTGTTTGCATCCTCAAGCGGCATGATTTGCACGCAAAGCTTCCAGGAAGGATAATCTCCATTCTCAATTGCATTGAATAAGTCCTCTGTATGGTAATCCGGATTTTCGCCAGCCATTTTAGCTGCAGCTTCTACACTGAGGTTTTTAACGCCTTGCTCTGTTTTAAAGTGATATTTCACCCACACGCCTTCGCCTTTATCATTAACCCATTTGAAGGTATGGCTTCCAAATCCATGCATATGTCTTAGTGTTGCAGGAATTCCCCGGTCAGACATTAAGATGGTTACCTGGTGCAGCGACTCAGGAGATAAGGACCAGAAGTCCCAGACAGCTGTCGGATTTTTCAAATGTGTCCTAGGATCACGCTTCTGTGTATGAATAAAGTCAGGGAACTTGATGGCATCCCGGATAAAGAATACAGGCGTGTTGTTCCCTACAAGATCGTAGTTTCCTTCTTCTGTATAGAACTTAACAGCAAAGCCGCGCGGATCACGGACTGTATCTGCAGAACCAAGTTCGCCGGCTACAGTTGAAAAGCGGATGAATAAAGGCGTTCTTTTGCCAACTTCAGATAGAAATGAGGCTTTTGTATATTTAGTGAGATCATTTGTAACTTCAAAATAGCCATGTGCACCGGCACCTTTTGCATGAACAACACGCTCAGGCACACGTTCTCTGTTAAAATGGGCGAGCTTTTCCAGCAAGTGTACATCCTGAATCAATGTTGGCCCTCTTGAGCCGGCAGTCATTGAATTTTGGTTGTCGCCAACTGGGGCGCCCCAGCTTGTCGTGAGATTATTCTTTTTTGTCATTCTATAATCACCTCATAAAAGTTTTAATAACTTGCTTATATTCGTAATGATAACATTTCTCAAAGGAAAATCAATACTTTTTTATAATTATTATAAATAAATATAAATTATTAAGTGAAACATCCTATAAAATGAGCTGACGAGTGCTTGTTTGAAAAGGGCATTAGTATATTTATATTTCCGTTTTTTCTTAAAAGAACTTGTTTTTTAGAAGGAGGGAAGGAGAAAGAGGGGGCTGTGAAAAAAATAGTATTCATAAAAAAATCGGGCGGTTCCGGAACCGCCCGATTCATCAGCTAATATTTTCCCTTATGATCGGCATGCTCATGCATCTTGGACCGCCACGGCCTCTTGAAAGTTCAGAGCTGAGAATTTCAATGACTTCAACCCCATTTTGCCGGAGGATGTCGTTTGAAACATAGTTTCGGTCATAAGTGACAACTACACCGGGAGCGATTGCGAGTGTATTGGAACCATCGTTCCATTGTTCCCGTGCCGATGCTATCGGGCAGCCTCCTCCACAAGGGATTAACACTAATTCATCAAGATGAAGCACTTCTTTCAATGTTTCTTTCAGCGAGTTTTTCTCTGTAATCTTAAGAGTATCAGAATTATCCTCCTGTTCCAGTATGTAAATCTTCATGCTGCCATCTCTATCTTCAATAGCAGGGTGGTAGGTGAATTTATCATGATCAATCATGGTGAAAACGGTATCCAGGTGCATGAATGCGCGAATTTTAGGGATTTCAACTGCCACAACCTTTTTAATGGCATCCTGACGGGAGAATAACTCGCGCGCAAGTTTTTCAATCCCTTGTGCAGAAGTTCTTGCACTGACGCCAATGGCGATCACTTCATCACTTAAAATCAGTTCATCTCCGCCTTCAAGAGAGTAGAGATCATCACGCTTAAAGTAAGCAGGGATCTCATGTTTATTAAAACGCGGATGATGATTCATGATGCAGTCCATGAAAATGGATTCCCTTCTCCTTGCAGGCTCATGCATTCGATTAATCGTAATGCCTTCACCTATAACCGCAGCCGGATCACGGGTAAAATAGAGGTTGGGCATAGGGTCGAGATAAAAAGGATAATGGTCCGGCATCATTTCATGAAGATGGATTTTCTTATCCTGATCAATATCCGATTTAACGACACCAGCCATCACTTTCTTTACAAGTTCATCAGGCGGAAGAGATAAGAGATACTCTTTCACTGTATCGTAGGAACCATTGATATTTGATTGACTTTCCCATAAGACCTTTTCAATAAAAGCGACTCTGGCCTCGTCCTGCTGTATGGCTTCTGTCATCAATTTATCGAGATATAAGACCTCGATTCCCCGGTTGCTTAAAATATTGGCGAAATAATCATGTTCTTTTTGAATGGCAGGCAAAAAGGGAATGTCATCGAATAAAAGTCTTTTCAAATATTGAGGTGTGAGATTTTCTATTTCCTTACCCGGCCTATGCAGAAGGACCGTTTTTAATTCTCCTATTTCCGAAGTTACATTTAGCGGATGTTTCATTATAATAAATACCTCCAAAGGCTTAATGGCCTGACCTATAGTTCTATGTTTGATTGGTTCCCTGTGTAATCATAGAGTAAACAGATCAATTATGTGTATATTTATTCAATTGATTTTTTCGAGATAAAAGGGAAAACTGATTATAAGGTAGCTCAAAGAAACTCTAATAGAAAATCTGTCCATCATAAGTGTACAAATCAAAAAAATGTGTTAAAGTATAATTTGAAAAAACCTTTACATAGCTTAATTTACTTAATGAAACAATGTCCGCTCTGAAAGTACACTTGTGTATGAGTTGGCGACATTCAATAAAAATGTACTGGGGGATACTGATATGACCAGCAAAATTTTAGATGCTTTTTTACAGGAAAACCTGGAGGATTTAAAAGATAGAGGACTTTACAACGTAATCGACCCTCTTGAAAGCCCAAATGGGCCAATTATCAAAATCAACGGCAGAGAACTAATTAATCTCTCATCCAATAACTATTTAGGTTTGGCAACTGATGAAAGACTAAAAAAGTCCGCAATCGAAGCAATTGAAAAATATGGGGTTGGAGCAGGTGCTGTCCGTACTATAAATGGAACGCTTGAACTTCACACAAAACTTGAAGAAAAGCTGGCTGAGTTCAAACATACAGAAGCAGCCATCGCATACCAGTCCGGATTTAATTGTAACATGGCAGCGATTTCTGCTGTTATGGATAAAAATGATGCCATTTTGTCTGATGAGCTGAATCATGCTTCCATTATAGATGGCTGCCGGTTATCCAAAGCCAAGATTATTCGCGTAAATCATTCTGATATGGAAGATTTAAGAGCAAAAGCGAAGGAAGCGAAAGAATCAGGACAGTACAACAAAATCATGGTTATTACTGACGGAGTCTTCTCGATGGATGGCGATATCGCAAAGCTTCCTGAGATCGTGGAAATCGCGGAAGAGTTCGATCTGATCACATATGTGGATGATGCACACGGTTCAGGAGTTCTTGGAAAGGGAGCAGGCACTGTTAAGCACTTCGGCCTTTCTGACAAAATAGATTTCCAGATCGGCACACTTTCAAAGGCGATTGGTGTTGTTGGGGGATATGTGGCCGGCAAAAAGGACTTGATTGATTGGCTGAAAGTCCGCAGCAGACCATTCCTATTCTCTACATCTTTAACACCTGCAGATGTAGCAGCAAGCACGAAAGCTATTGAACTGCTTATGGAAAGCACAGAGCTGAATGAAAAGCTATGGGAAAATGCCAACTACCTTAAGGACGGGCTCCAAAAACTAGGCTTTGATATCGGCGACAGCGAAACACCAATTACTCCTTGTATTCTTGGGGATGAAGTGAAAACACAGGAATTCAGCAAAAAGCTCAATGAAGAAGGCGTTTATGCAAAATCAATCGTCTTCCCGACTGTCCCTAGGGGAACGGGCCGTGTCAGAAACATGCCATCTGCAGCACATACGAAAGAAATGCTGGATCAGGCAATCGCCATTTATGAAAAAGTCGGCAAGGAAATGGGAATTATTTAAGTTCGACTATATATAGCATCAAAATTAAGGCAAAGAGGAAATGTTGGAGGAATAAGATGAAACGGATTATGATTACTGGAGCTTTAGGTCAAATCGGCTCTGAACTAACCTTGAAATTAAGAGAAATCTATGGTACGGACAATGTTATCGCAACAGACATCAGAAAAAATGACTCTGAGGCTGCTAATTCAGGACCATTTGAAATGGTTGACGTTACAGATGCAAAATCAATGCTGGATACAGGTAAGAAAAATAATGTGGATACAGTCATTCATATGGCTGCTCTATTATCAGCTACAGCTGAGGCTAACCCTGTATTTGCGTGGAATTTAAATATGGGCGGGCTAATGAACGCTCTTGAAACGGCAAGAGAGTGCAATGCACAATTCTTTACGCCAAGCTCCATTGGCGCATTTGGGCCTACTACGCCTAAGGACAATACTCCACAGGATACTATTCACCGCCCAACTACGATGTATGGCGTGAATAAGGTTGCAGGCGAATTGCTGTCAGATTACTACTATTACAAGTTTGGTGTGGATACAAGAGGCTTGAGGTTCCCTGGTTTAATCTCTTATGTAACTCCTCCGGGGGGCGGAACGACTGATTATGCTGTTGAGATCTATTATGAAGCCATTAAAAATGGCCGCTATACATCTTACATCGACCAAGGCACATATATGGATATGATGTATATGCCTGATGCGCTGAATGCCATCGTTGATTTAATGGAAGCTGATGCAGATAAACTCGTCCACCGCAACTCCTTCAATGTAACAGCAATGAGTTTTGAACCTGAACAGATTGCGGCTGAGATCAAAAAGCATATCCCGGGGTTCGAAATTTCCTATGAAGTGGATCCTGTGCGCCAGGCGATTGCAGACAGCTGGCCAAATTCGATTGATGCTTCTGCTGCTAAAGAAGAGTGGGGATTCAAAGCAGACTTTGATTTAGCCAAGATGACTGCTGATATGCTTGATAAACTTAGAACAAAATTATAATAAAGCATGAGGGACGCCGTTTGGCTGTCCCTTTTATAATTTTATATTGAATTGCTCGTGGAGGAATTCCTTTTTTTCCTCCTCGGTTAGTTCGAATTTCTCTTTTCCGGATTCTTCAGACTTAGTGACAGTTAATCCTGAGAGTGTAATACGGCCATTCTTTGTAGCGATAGTGGCTAGGTCGCCATGTGTAAAATGGGATCCAGGAGAAGTCTGATTGAAAAAACATGCATCATGGAAGTCATCGAGCTGCTTTGGCTTATCAGAAAAACGGTATAGAATTTTCCATTTGCCATCCTCAAGCCGCTGAAGATCAAACTTTTCTCCAGATGTTGATTTTATCCTGTATGTTCCGCTGACATCGGTTCTTTCCTCACCGGTTAAAGGCAGAGGCTGCCTGACGGAATCACCAAACCCTACATCAACCAAATAAGGGAGTTGGTGCAAGTAAACCAGTATGGCTGCATGAGAATCTTCTCTGACCCATCCATCAGGCTTTTTAACGGTACAGGAAATAAGATGTGATTGAAATCCCAGTTCTGACAGGAGAAGTTGAAACAGACCGTTTAATTCATAGCAAAAGCCCCCCCTGCCCCGTTGCAGTATTTTTTCAAAAAACGAATCTGTGTCCAGCCTTATGGGGATCTTTCGTGTCACATCCAAGTTTTCAAATGGAATATTGAGCATATGCCCGCTCTGCAGTTTTGTCAGATATTCAAGATCCAGATTACGGTCAGCCGAAACTTTAATTCGCTGCAGGTATTTTTGTGCATCCATCAAATCACTCCATAAATTTTTTTGCTTTCAATTTAGAAGGAAAAACAAATCGATTTGCAGTAATAAAATAGTTATACTAGAATGTCATTATATATAATTTTAGCAAATTACACACGGGGGTTAAAATATGGTTTATGAAGTAAAAGTTGAATTCTGCATGATGTGAAACTACGCACCTAAAGCCGCGAGTTTCGCGGAAGAGCTATTTACGAACTTTCGTTCTGAGATTTCAAAAATGGAGCTTGTTCCAAGCAAGGGCGGAGCTTTTGAAATAACAGTGAATGGAGAAAAGCTTTATTCTAAGCTGGATACGGGCGTTTTTCCAAAAACCAAAGAAATCATTGAAAAAATGCAAAAATAAAACGGTAAAAAACCTTCTCCGGGCGGAGGAGGTTTTTTGCTGATTTATGTAAACAAAGGGTAAAAGGCAACCTCTAGCTCAGTTTATAAATCGATGATTATCTCTCTATTGCATCCCGGTCCCGCTTCATTTTTATTGATAAAAATCTCTAATATCTCATTTGCAAACTCAGCACGAACCATTTTATTCACAACTGAGAAAGGCAGTTTTACTTTACGCATGCATGGATGACCGCGCCGAATTGCTTCTGTGTCATCTATTTTAGCAGCTTTGATGATTACGCTGTCTTCTTTTAAGGAAACGGTTACATCTTTTGATGCACATCCGGTTAAAAGCGCCTCAACGATAATCTGCGCTTCCGTATCGTATAAGTCGATGCGGAATGTTATCTGATCCAAATAAGAAGAAAGCGGGTCCAGGTAATAATCCTCCATCCATTTTTCCAATTCACTCAAATTAAACGGATGGAAATCTTCCTTTTTGTTCAACTTCAAAACCCCCTTGTTTCATTCTATAGTATTCATTTCATGCAAATTAGTGAAAAATGATATAATAACGGGGCAAATGCTGGAGGGATATTATGAAGAGTACAGTCAGAAAGATTTTGCCGGTGCATGAACTGCAAAAAGACCGGCGTTTTACTCATTTAATGAAACAGTATGGACTTGACTTTATACATACAACCAACATGCTGAAAGAGGTAATTTCTGATATAAGGAATACTATTCTTGCCGGTAATTGGACCGGTGAGGAGCCAGGTACGGAGAAATTTACGGACCTAATTTTTCAAAAAGCAGAAGAGGTAATCACTGTTCGGTATGGATATACACTTAAAAGGGTTATTAATGCTACTGGCACTATTCTTCACACTAATCTTGGCCGGGCACGGTTAAGTAAGTCTGCAGCGGATCATGTGCTTGAAGCTGCCATGAACTATTCCAATTTGGAGTATAACCTGGGTGAAGGCGAACGGGGATCCAGGCATAGTCACCTGGAAAATCTGGTCAAAGAACTGACAGGTGCAGAAGCAGCCATGGCAGTCAATAATAACGCTGCTGCCGTTTATTTCATTTTAAGAGCTCTTGCGGAAGAAAAAGAAGTAATCGTTTCCCGTGGACAGCTAGTTGAAATCGGAGGCTCCTTCAGGGTATCAAGCATAATGGAAGAGAGCGGGGCAAAGCTCGTTGAAGTGGGAACAACAAATAAAACCCACCTGGTAGATTATAAAAAAGTGATAAATGAAGATACAGCCATGATTATGAAGGTGCACACGAGCAATTTTAAAATTATTGGTTTTACGAAAGAAGTCTGCACCGGGGAGCTTGCCCGACTATCACAAGAAAATAACCTTATATTTTATGAAGATCTGGGCAGCGGTGCACTATTTGACTTTAAAAGCAAAGGAATCGGAAATGAACCTGCAGTCAGCGATGTTTTAAAAAAGGGAGCAGATATCGTTTCTTTCAGTGGAGACAAGCTTTTGGGCGGTCCTCAGGCTGGAATTATTGCCGGAAGAAAGGATTTAATCGAAAAACTGAAAAAACATCAGCTGGCCCGGGTTCTTCGGGTTGATAAAATGACGATTGCTGCTCTTGAAGGCACCCTAATTGATTACTTAAAAGGCGAAGAGGGTCTTAAAAATATTCCGGTAGTCCATGATGTCTTGATGACAAGTGATGAACTCAAAGTGAGAACATCCCAATTTCTTAACAGAATACAAGCTGCCGGGAAAGATTATGTATGCTCAATGAGAGAAAGTACAGGACAGGTTGGGGGTGGCACGATGCCTGAGGTAGAGCTTCCGTCCTGGATTGCTGTTTTAAAGCACCGGCAATATTCAGCAGATCATATCGGCCGCCAATTAAGGATTAATTCTTCCATAATAGTCAGGATTCAAAAGGAAGAAATTCTGATTGATCTTAGGACAGTAACTGCCGATGAAGAGGACACCATAATAAATGCTTTAATTGCTGTTTAAAGAAAAAACAGCTGCCTGATGATAAGGCAGCTGCTTCTTTACATTCACATATCGTGGTGTGAATTATGTTTTTGTCTGGTGTGGTTACGATTTTTTACTTTCTTAGAGCCGCTTAATGGTTCAGGCTGTCCATCATTATTATGTCCTTTAGGTGCATTTCTGCGCATGTCTTTGCCATTGTTTTTGTTCAATTGAAGCCCTCCTCGGATAATAGGATGTTTCTTCCGCTCCAGGCAGCTGATATGCCGGCTGCCGTCTTAATGGCTGACGGGTAGAAAAGATACAAGGTGATATTCACCTTCATCTCATGTGTTAGTTTGTCTCTTTTCATTGAAAAATTGCCTTGCAAAATGTGGCTGAATGTCAAGATTTCCTCCTGAGTGATTTCGCGGAATATTTTATGATGCTATTGCACAATTTAATGGTACAAATTTTATTAGGAGTGAAAAAAGCATGCCATATCATAAAGATAAACAGCAGGC
This sequence comes from Cytobacillus firmus NBRC 15306, assembly GCF_001591465.1. Classification (GTDB taxonomy): domain Bacteria; phylum Bacillota; class Bacilli; order Bacillales; family Cytobacillaceae; genus Cytobacillus; species Cytobacillus firmus. Next base: position 68,594 of record NZ_BCUY01000001.1, on the reverse strand, counting down.
ATTTCAGGCAGCACAGCAGGGAATGGAAGATGCACAGGAGCTTTATGCTGAAATTGTAAAAGATTCTGCCAGTTACGGCCATCAGCTTAAACATCTTAAGCAGGAGGTAAACGAAGCGTACGCTCAAATTGAAAATGCACTTGAGGTTGCATCGGAACATCAGCGGGCACAATTGGAGAGATTCCAGCAGGATTTAAGATCCATGGTTGAAGATGTTAACCAATATTAGAAATTTACCCGGCTGCTGTTCAGCCGGGTATAATCATTTATTGATTCTTCTTGCGCTTTTTATTATTTTGCTTTTGCGCTTCTGTTAATGGTTCATTGGCATATTCCTCATTATACCCTGCGCCCATCCCCTGGCCTTTTGCGGCGTTCATACCCTCAATAATATGATTAGATTTTCTTTTAGCCATAGTCATTCACCTCCCTGGTACTATTTTTCCATGGATAATGTCAATTTATGTTGTTTTTTGGACCGGTATATTACCTTTTTCGTTTTTGCAGAATAATAACCAAGCAATTAAGGGTATTTTTGTCTAATTGAAAAACACTATCAATTACGGCATTTAAAAGACTTAATGAAGTAAATAAGAAATTATGATAAGAAAAACTTATCAAAAACAATAACTTTCTTGTTATTTACTTATATAGCAGGTTGTATTAATATAGGAATTGTGAGAAAAGTAAGGATGGATGAAAATTCAAACTTTTCGACAATTACCTAACACTTGGTATATGATGTTTATTGAAAGAGGGGGTAATACATTTGGCAAAGAACGATGTGTTCAATTCCCGCAAATCCTTTGATCTGGACGGGAAGCGCTATCATTACTATCATTTAGGTGCTCTGGAAGAAGCTGGAGTAGGTAATGTTTCCAAATTGCCTTATTCAATAAAGGTATTATTGGAATCAGTACTTCGTCAATATGACGGCCGTGTAATTACAAAAGAGCATGTTGAAAACCTGGCAAAATGGGGAACTTCTGAAGTAAAAGAAGTAGATGTTCCTTTCAAACCATCACGTGTAATTCTGCAGGACTTCACTGGAGTTCCGGCAGTAGTTGACCTTGCTTCATTGCGTAAGGCGATGGCTGATATGGGTGGGGATCCTGACAAAATTAATCCTGAGAAGCCTGTTGATCTGGTTATTGACCACTCAGTACAGGTAGATAAGTATGGAACACCTGATTCACTTGAAGCCAACATGGAGCTTGAATTCGAGCGAAATGCAGAGCGTTACCAGTTCTTGAGCTGGGCACAAAAAGCTTTTGACAATTATCGTGCAGTTCCGCCTGCAACAGGTATTGTTCACCAGGTAAACCTTGAGTTCCTTGCGAATGTTGTACATGCGCTTGAGACAACGGAAGGCGATTACGAAACTTTCCCTGATACTCTTGTAGGTACTGACTCCCATACAACCATGATCAACGGCATCGGCGTTCTTGGATGGGGTGTAGGAGGTATTGAAGCTGAAGCAGGTATGCTGGGTCAGCCTTCATATTTCCCTGTTCCTGAAGTTGTAGGGGTTAAGCTCACTGGCGAACTTCCTAACGGAACTACTGCTACTGACCTTGCATTAAAGGTAACTCAAGTACTGCGCAGCCAAGGAGTGGTTGGCAAATTTGTAGAATTCTTCGGCCCTGGTGTCATACAGCTTCCATTGGCTGACCGCGCTACAATTGCCAACATGGCTCCAGAATATGGTGCAACATGCGGTTTCTTCCCTGTTGATGCAGAAGCCCTTGATTACATGCGCCTGACTGGACGTCCTGAAGAGCAAATCAAGATTGTTGAAAAATACTGCAAAGAAAATGGAATGTTCTTCGATCCATCTCTAGAGCCGGTATACACAAATGTAGTTGAAATCAATCTTTCCGAAATTGAAGCGAACCTTTCAGGTCCTAAGCGTCCGCAGGATTTAATTCCGCTTTCAGCAATGAAAAAGGAGTTCAATGACGCGATCACTGCTCCACAGGGCAACCAGGGCTTTGGCTTGAATAAAAAAGAAATCGACAAAGAAGTTACTGTTGAATTTGCAAATGGCGATTCAACCAAGATGAAAACGGGTGCTGTTGCCATTGCGGCAATCACTAGCTGTACAAATACTTCAAACCCTTACGTTTTAGTTGGTGCAGGTTTAGTGGCGAAAAAAGCAGTTGAACTTGGAATGGAAGTTCCTAAGTTCGTAAAAACTTCTTTGGCTCCGGGATCAAAGGTTGTTACCGGATACCTGCGTGATTCAGGACTTCTTCCATACATGGAACAGCTTGGATTCAACCTTGTTGGTTATGGCTGTACAACATGTATCGGTAACTCCGGTCCATTAAGAGAAGAAATCGAAAAGGCTGTAGCCGAAAGCGATCTTCTTGTAACATCTGTTCTTTCCGGCAACCGTAACTTTGAAGGACGTATTCATCCGCTTGTAAAAGCAAACTACCTGGCTTCTCCGCCATTAGTAGTTGCTTATGCACTTGCAGGAACAGTCGATATCGATCTTCAAAACGAGCCAATCGGAAAAGACAAGAATGGCAATGATGTCTTCTTTAACGATATCTGGCCTTCAACTGCTGAAGTTAATGAAGTGGTTAAACAGACTGTTACACCTGAATTGTTCCGTAAAGAATATGAGCATGTATTTGACGACAATGCTCGCTGGAATCAAATTCAAACTAGCAATGAGCCTTTATATTCATTTGATGATAATTCAACATATATCCAGAATCCTCCGTTCTTCGAAGGCTTAACTCCTAATGCTGATGAAGTTAAACCTTTATCAGGATTGCGTGTTGTCGGCAAGTTCGGTGATTCTGTAACAACTGACCATATTTCTCCGGCAGGTGCGATCGGCAAAGATACGCCAGCAGGAAAATATCTTCGCGAGAACGGTGTTGAACCACGTGACTTTAACTCTTATGGATCCCGACGCGGTAACCATGAGGTAATGATGCGCGGTACATTTGCAAACATCCGTATCCGCAACCAAATTGCGCCAGGCACAGAAGGCGGATTCACAACTTACTGGCCAACAGGTGAAGTTACATCTATCTATGATGCTTGCATGAAGTATAAAGAAGATGGAACTGGCCTTGTTGTTCTTGCCGGCAAAGACTATGGAATGGGATCTTCCCGTGACTGGGCTGCCAAAGGTACGAACCTGCTTGGAATTAAAACAGTTATTGCTGAAAGCTATGAGCGTATTCACCGTTCTAACCTTGTTCTAATGGGAGTTCTTCCACTTCAGTTCAAGGAAGGCGAAAGTGCAGAAACTCTTGGCTTGTCAGGAAAAGAAACGATCGATGTTCAAATCGATGAAAATGTTAGACCACGTGACTTTGTTAAGGTTACAGCTACAGATGAAAACGGCAGCCAGACTACATTCGAAGTTCTTGTCCGTTTCGACTCTGAAGTTGAAATCGATTACTACCGTCATGGCGGAATCCTGCAAATGGTTCTTCGTGATAAATTGGCTAACTAATTTTGACCCGCCGCTATGTGTTTGCTCACATTGCGGCTTTTTTTATTTACAAAATATACGGGTTTAGGTATCTTGATTGTATCTGTAATTTGGAGGGCTGACATTGGGTGCTTTTTTGATTGGACCATTTTTAGTGAAGTACGAATGGGTTATAGTCCTGCTTTCAGGAATTGTTTCTTATTTCATTATTGTTCAAGTCTTAAGAGACAGCGGGGAATATAAAAAAGTTTTTCTGAATGTCATCTTGAATTCAGTTCTTATTGGGTTTTTTACTTATAAGTTTAGTTCAATCCTTTTCCAAACAGAAAATATTCTAAGCAGCCCGATGGGATTTTTATATTTCTCTGGAGGAAGAAAAGGAATTATTTTAGGAGCCTTTTTTGCTATATTCTATTTAGTATTGGCTATTAAGAAATACAACTATCCGCTTAATACATGGATTCATGGAATTGTTTACGGATCTGTCACATTTATGCTGTCTTATTGGCTGTTCAGAACCTTATTAATTTTGCTTTTCTAGGTTAAAATACAATCAAGGAAGCAAAAAGGCAGAATAGCCGGGAGGAAAAACAGCATGTTCAAAAAAATGTTTGCAGCTTCTGTGTTATTAATCATTATCACCGCGGTTTTTGTAGTGCAGGCTTTTGAAAAAGGTGAAGTCGAAAGTCAGCCCGTTAATCAGACAGGATTAGGAATAGGCTTGAAAGCCCCAGATTTCGAATTGAAAAACCTGCAAGGGGAAACAGTTAAGCTCTCAGATTACAAAGGAAAAAAAGTCATGCTAAACTTTTGGGCAACCTGGTGTCCTCCGTGTAAAGCTGAAATGCCTGATATTCAAAAATTCTATACTCAGAAGGGAAATGATGTTGCTATATTGGCGGTGAACATCGATCCCCAATCTGATGTTGCAGGGTTTGCTGAACAAATGAAAGTGAATTTTCCGATTTTACTTGATGTGGACGAAAAAGCTTCTAATGCCTATCAAATAATAACAATTCCTACCACTTTTTTTATTGATGAAGAAGGAATCATTCGGAATAAGTATTTAAGTGCGATGTCCCTGGAGCTTATGAATCAGTATATAGATGAAATGTAGAAAAACATTTGCATATGCAGATGTTTTTTTTGTATAGGTTTACGGTGAAATAAAAAGGGAAAAATTTATTAAGAATAGGTATTTTCTGAATATTGCATTAATAATTTCGAACCAAATGTACTTTTTTCACGTAGTCTGGGTATATGCGGATGGAATTTTCGAAAAGTTGTAATAATTTAAAGGTTTTCTGGAGATAATGATTGTTACAATGTTATTAAAGGAAGGTGAAAGATTTATGAGAAAGCCTAGAAAACGCTCCTTTGCTGAATTAGTACTAGAAAATAAACGCCAGCTGCTTAAAGATCAAGAAGCTATGGAAAGAATCGAAGAGCGCCTCGAGCTTAAACGTCTGAACAAGGCTGAATAGAATTACTTGCCAATCATGAAACCCTCTTCAAATGCACAAACTTAATAATGAGGAGGGATATGAATGAGTAATCCAAAAAGGCACCCTAATCATTTCAATCCGAACCATATTGGTACACAATCACGCGGATTTGGCGGCAACAAAGGCAAGAAAATGCAGGACAAATCCGGACAGCATGCTCAAGTGATACAAACTAAAGGCGAATAATTGATAGGAGTACCTGCCATTTATATAGGGCAGGTTCTTTTGTTTCTCAACATTTCTGGTATATCAGGCAAGCGAACCACACTTTTCCGCCAATATTTTTCTTGTTCTTTCACAAACTAACTTTGAACCATCACCTAACAAAGGGAGGAACATACCATGGCACATAACAGACCAAACCCGGATGACCGCAGCGATAACGTTGAAAAGCTTCAATCCATGATCGTTCATACAATTGAGAACATGGATGAAGCTGAAGAATCAATGAAGTATGCCAATGCTGAAGATCTTGCCAGAATTGAAGCTAAAAATGAACGCCGCCGTGAAAGTCTTGACGCTTTCCGTTCAGAAATAAAGGATGAATACGAAGCTCAGCAAAATGGCAATAGCAGCGAGAACAATAATTATTGACACCTTCATGACCTAATCGAATGTGATTAGGTCTTTTCCTATGGAGCTAAGGAGCGCATCCTTATAGATAATTATTGAAATATGGTAAGATAAGTTGAGGAAACTAAGAAGAAGAAGTGATAATCGATGACACAGCAGAATAGACAGGCAAAATCAGAAGAAATTAAGGCCGGCCATTGGAAGAATGAGCTGGATCAATACGGATACATACAAAATGAAGCAGAATTGCTAGATGTGATAAAGAATATCAATGAAAAGACAGATCCGGGTCTGCTTTCGGAATTATTGGCCATGGCTGCTATATCCCGGCTAAACAAAAATACTGATGATACTCTTGCCAGTGCATGGCTGCAGAAAGCGGTTGAACTGGACACTGGGAATACAATGGCAGCAGCCCAATTAGGAAAATCCGAATGGAAAAATAAAAGCAATCTTCTTGAAGCCCTGACTTTCCCGCCGATTCGGGAAACCGATAACAGGGCAGCTAAAAAGAAAACAGCTGAGCAATTTATAGAAATTTGCCGAAGCTTTATGAACAAAGCGGATGACGAGTTAGAAGACCTGCAGAAAAAGCAGCATGCCTATGAGGATGCGGAATACCGGAAGCTGACTGAAATACTTGAAAAAGCGATTGAAGAGACAGCTTTTCTTTTAAAGGCTTCCGAGGAATATGAACAATCCATATCAGGTGTCTTCCATACTTCAACTTATTATACCGATATGAAAAGCCACTTGAATGCCATCAGCAGACTTAAAATTGAATGGAAAGAGATATTTGAATCAGAGGAAGAGGAATCTGATGTACAAACCGATCCGCTTATTGAACTTAATGAAATGGTTGGGCTGCACTCGGTCAAGAGCAGAGTTCATGATTTTTACCGGTTTTTAAAATATCAAAACGAAAGAAAGTCCCTTGGTTTTCAAACGAAGGATGAACTCAGCCTCAATATGATACTAACCGGGAATCCAGGTACGGGCAAAACAACGATCGCCAGGCTTTTGGCGAAGATTTATCACAGCCTTGGTGTTTTGCCTCGGGAAGAAGTAATCGAAGCAGACCGGTCACAGCTGGTTGGAGGATTTGTCGGGCAAACAGAAGAAAATGTCAGGGCTGCTGTTGAAAAGGCGATCGGCGGTGTACTGTTCATTGATGAGGCTTACAGCTTAAAGCGTGAGGGACAGACTGGCAGTGATTATGGACAAACTGCCATTGATACCCTTGTATCGCTGATGACCGGAACTGAATACGGGGGAAAGTTTGCGGTTATCATGGCCGGTTATCCAGAAGAAATGAGACAATTTCTCGACAGCAATCCTGGTCTCCGCAGCCGTTTCCCGGAGTCGAACTTTATTGCACTGCCTGATTATTCGAATATGGAGCTTTTGCAGATTGCTGAGAAGCTGTCTGCCGATAATGATTATGTTCTTACTGAAGGAGCAAAGCAGGAACTGGGCAAACGTATTGAGAAAGAGCGGGTTGATGATACATTCGGTAATGCCAGGACTGTAAGAAACATTGTTCTGGATGCGATTTTTAAAAAAGGCTCTCAAGCAAAAAGTAACGAAAACATCATGTCTTATACACTTTTGGAAAAAGAAGATTTTGAAAGTGAAGAAGAAGAAAAGCTGATGAATCCTCGGGAGCAGCTTGACCGGCTGATCGGACTTGAAACAGTTAAAAAAGAAGTTCAACATTTAGTGTCCTTTGTTAAAATGCAGCAGGTGCGCCGTGAAAGAGGTCTTCCGGTTGTCCCTATCCAGCTTCATTCAGTATTTACCGGTAATCCGGGAACAGGAAAAACGACTGTAGCAAAGATCTATGCAGAATTGCTGAAGGAATGCGGATTTCTGAAACGCGGACATTTGATAGTTGCGAGCCGTGCTGATTTTGTAGCCGGCTATGTTGGCCAAACTGCTATCAAGACAAAGAAAAAGATAAGAGAGGCATTGGGTGGTGTCCTATTCATTGATGAGGCATATTCACTTCTTTCTCAGACATCAGGAGATTTTGGCAAAGAAGTCATTGATACGTTAGTGGATGAAATGACAAAGCATAATGAAAATCTTGTCGTTGTTTTGGCTGGCTATCCAAATGAAATGGAGAAGCTAATGTCAAGTAACCCGGGGTTAAAATCCCGATTCAAAAAGTTCTTTCATTTCAAAGATTATTCAACCCCAGAGCTCCTGGAAATTATTATTTCATATGCTGGAAAATATGAATACACACTAACGGAGGAAGCAAAGGATTACCTTAACCACACTTTATCAAAGATTGAAGTAAACGGGAATGGACGTTTTGCGGCCAATCTTGCTGATGAGGCCATTCAGGCACAGGCCATGAGAATTGTTTCAGGACTTGCTGAGGATATTGAGCAGGTAAGCATTTTGGAGAAGCCGGATTTCGAAATAGCTTTAAATAAAATAAGTAAAGGGGAATAGGGATGCTCATCTCAACAAAAGAAATAGAGGTAAGGTATGCAGAAACAGATCAAATGGGAGTAGTATATCACGCCAATTACCTGGTATGGATGGAACTTGGCCGGACACAGATCATTAAAGATCTTGGATTCAGCTATGCTGAAATGGAGAAGGATGGAATTATTTCTCCTGTTCTGGATATTATTGCTTCTTATAAAAAACCATTGCGCTACGGGCAGACTGCAACAATTAAAACCTGGATCGAAGAGTATGACGGTTTCCGCGTCAGCTACGGATATGAAATATTCAATGATGAAGGAGAGCTTGCCGTAACAGGCTTGTCAAAGCATGTTTGCGTCAAACAGGATAATTTCCGCCCAATTTCAATTAAAAAGAAATATCCTGATTGGCATGAAGCATACGAAAAAGCGAAAAAGCAGCCTGAAGGTGCTGTCAGATAAGTGAAACTTCAATAAGTGGGAGTCTTACTGCCTTAACCTGCGATAAACTAAAGGATGGAGAATAGAAATGGCATTCGGCCTTCGAAGAAAAGATCTTCAAGAATGGAAGAGGAAAATAGACCGTGGAGAAATTGCTTTTTTAACTCATTATTGGCTGGATGAGCGATTCCCTGGGTGTAAAACGGTCACAAAGGTCGGATGTTCTGATTTGAAGAAATTGATAGATTGGGGAGAATCGCATGGGCTTAAGCCAGAGTGGATTGATTATCGGACTGATGGCTACTCACACTTTGATTTAATTGGTGCGAGGCAGAAGGAAATCCTTAAAAAAGAGAAGCTATTGGAGCAGCTGGAACAGCTGGAATAAGAAAAGCGGAAGGCGCCCGGAGCTGGACAGTTATCCAGCTTCAGAAATTATTCTTATCTTCCGAAAAAAAAGAAGCAGGCGGTGTCTGCTTCTTTTACTCATTGTTATATTTGAATTCAGGTTCCTGTGCTTTTTCATTAAATGTCACGAATAAATCGTGATTATCAAAATACCATAAGTCCTTTTCTTCGATAAAGTAAGTAATTCCGTTTTTTTCGGTCTGCACTCCAGCGTCATGTGGCTGTTCATTCGAGACCCCTAGTGAAAATCCCTGCTGCACAGTGCTGCAGCCTCCATACCTTGCAAAAAAGCGGACATAGTCACCCTTTTTTAAGAGCATTTCTTCCTGATACCATTGGGCAGCCTGATCTTCGATATGTATGTTCATTTGAAATTCCTCCTCCTGGGTGATAGTCATATTATAGGCTAGTTTTTCCCTATGCGCGAATAAAATGTCTGCTGTATTTCTTTTTTGATGGCATTTGCAGCATTCAACTATCCCGAAAAGGTATTAATCCGCTTAAAATCATAAATACGTTCATGGCAATATGCCATATGAAAGCAGGAAAGATGCTTCGGGATTTCACTGTGACAGCGGCGTAAAATATTCCGCCGACAGCAAACAGCAGACACAAAATAAATGAGTAGCCAAGTATCATATGAGAAAAACCAAATGCCAGCCCGGAAAAAAGAACTGCTGCTTTTTCTCCTGACAGTTCAGCCATTCTGGATAAGATGATTCCTCTCCATAAAAGCTCTTCCATTATTCCATTTACAATTGAGAAGCCAATCAGGAATAGTAAAAAGTCCAATGAAAAGGAGTGTTCAGCAGAAAAAATTGAATAAGCAAATGAAGCAAAATTAATTATGACAGCAATGATAAGAAAATACTTTATTTTTATTGAGTGGAAGCCGCTCCATATAAAAGGGAAAAATATGAGGGAATTCCAATCCGGTTTCCGCAAATAGGGGATAGCCGATTTATTAAACTTTATTGAAATATAGACCAGCAGCAGGATCGGGATCACCAGAAGAAACCGATTCAATATCATTAAGATATAGTATGGAAGAGGCAGTGCATCAAGCAGCTTATCGCCATAAAGAAACAAAAGGCTGCCTGTTAAATATCCGGCAATGGTCCAGGAAAAAACACGCTCCTGCTTTGAGAGGAGCAATAAAAAAATGATAAGTCCAAACGAAAGTATGAAAGCTAAAGCGAAAAGCTTCAATTGAAAAAGCAATACGCCAGCGGTGAATACACTTAGCTGCAAAAAAGGAAGAGACTTATTAACGTAAGCGGTTTTCATAATCGAACCTCCCTGCATACAAGATATTTTACCATTTTTTACACAAAAAAAGCGCTATAAAGCGCTTCACTGAACATTTCCCATCATATGTTTCATAATTTCGGCAAATTTGGACTTTGCATGGGGTAAACCAAAGCTTGCAGCATCCTCGAGCGGCACGATCCGGTAATTTTTCAGCTGTTTATTGCTGACGTAGGTCGGGACGAAGCCAGGATCGGAAAGTTTGATATCCACCCCATTTTGATCAATATATTTTGTAACCTCCACGGTTGCAAGTCCGCCTATATCCTTATAATCGCGCATCTGTCCGGATAAGAAATTGCCAAGCGAGTATACGACCAATGACCGGCCGCCGTCTTTTCTGTCAATCCACTCCATAGGCTGAAGAACATGCGGATGGTGGCCGAAGATAATGTCAACACCTTCATTTACGAGAGTCTCAGCTAATCTCTTTTGCTCCTCTGTTGGCTGAAGCTGGTATTCATCTCCCCAATGCATACTCATCACAACGACGTCAGCTCCGTCTTTAGCCCGTTTAATTTCTTTTTTCATTGCGGTTTCATCAATGAGATTTACGAGGTAATCTTTCCCTGACGGAACGGGAATTCCGTTTGTGCCGTATGTATAAGAAAGATAGGCAACTTTAATTCCGTTTTTGCCGAGTATTTTCAAGGTTTGCTGCTCACTTGGTGTTCTGCTTGTTCCCACATGCGGCAATCCAATTTGGTCCATATAATCCAGAGATGCTCCCAAGCCCTTGACTCCCTTATCGAGTGAATGGTTATTGGCAGTTGAAACAATATCAACGCCTGCATCAATGAGAGCATTCCCCACTTCCTGAGGGCTGTTGAACATTGGGTAACTGGAAATCCCTATTTCGTGGCCGCCCAGAATAGTCTCCTGATTGGCAAGTAAGAGATCGGGCGTACTTAATAGCGATTTTGCATGTTCAAACATCGGTTTGAAATCATAGGCTGTTTTTGTTTTTGCATCATTATATACCCAATCATGTATAAGGATGTCTCCAATAGCTCCCAAGGTCACCCTTTCAATAAGGATTTTATTACCCTCGGCAGTTTCCCTGTTTTCAGCATGCAATTGAACAGATTTGGCTTCAGCTGCCTCTGCCTTATATTCAGTGTGCATTCTATAGATTAAGAGACCTGAGCAAATAAATAATGTGGTACAGAAAAAGGCAGATAGCAGGAAGGCTTTGTTGTTTTTCATAAAAATTAACCCCTTAATATAAAGCATCAGAATATATATATTAATAGACTAATTTTATTATGAATTTTTGCATTTTTCATCATTTTTCTGCAATTTTCCCATTCAAATTAAATGTTTTTATTTGCTAAATGCCATAGGAAGTTCAATTGTAAAAACACTGCCTTGTGAAAGTCTGGAATGGACTTTAATACTGCCTTTGTGTTCCTCTATTATTTTCCGGCATATGGATAGACCGATGCCAGTTCCTTTTTCTTTCGTTGTATAAAATGGCAAAAACAATCTGCTGATCGTTTCTTCTGTCATTCCCGGTCCATTATCCTCAATAATGATTTGGGTTTTCCGGCTGTTTGATTTAGCAGTCAGGCAAACCATTCCTTCTCCTGCATGAGCTTCTTCAAATGCCTCCAGTGCATTTTTAATTAAATTGGTCAGTACTTGCTTTATCTTATTAAGATCACCATAGATGGCGGGCTCTCCAGGACATAGGTTAACTGAAAGGTTTATATTTTTAATATTTGCCTGATTTTCGAAAGAAATCTTCATTTCCTGAATCAATGTGTTTAAGTCTATTTCCGTTTTCTTGTTTATTCCAGGTTTCGATGCATTTAGAAATTCATAAATCAGATCATTTGCCCTATTAATCTCATCAATCGCAATTTGGGCGTACTGTTCTTTGCCGATTTCAATTAAATAAGGCTTTAAGAGCTCCATAAATCCTTTTACTGTTGTCAGCGGATTTCTGATTTCATGGGCTAATGCTGCTGCCAGCTGCACTTCGCTTTCCTGGATTTTTCCTTCTGCTTTTTTTATATATCTCTTTTCTTCCTTTTCCATCTCATTATTCATCCTAACATTAGCGTTTTCGGCAAAAGGTAAGCCTAAACTAATGTATGGCGAAAGTTATCAATATATGTTCTTTTATGTATAAAAATTATTCATGCTATTAATAAAAAAATAATTTTCAATCAAAAAAAACAGCAGATAAAAAGTCTGCTGTTTTCCATTGACGGCTGGTTTTCAGCCAAGCCATGTTATTTTGGGCTCGGTTTTGTCCCTGATTCGTTTAATGTTTGCCCTATGCCTGTGAATAACAAAGAATCCCAGTATAGAAACGACTATTATCAAGGGTATGTCACCTAGTATAAGAGCGTAAATGATGGATGCTGCTGCTGCAAGAATAGAGGATAAAGACACATACTTGGTTATGTAAAGGCTTAAGAAGAAAACACCCAATATGATAAGAAACATTAACGGTACATAGGCTAATAGCACTCCGCCTGAAGTTGCCACTGCTTTTCCTCCGCGAAAACCGGCAAATAGAGGATACATATGTCCAATAACTGCAAAAACTCCGGCAATAAGCTGATGCATATCCGATCCAAAGAACAGGGGAAGGGATGCAGCAAGGGTGCCTTTTAAGATATCAGCTATGGTCACGATCATGCCGGCCTTAACTCCAAGAGTCCGGAAAGTATTGGTACCGCCTAAATTTCCGCTGCCATGCTCACGGATATCCACTCCATAAAAAAGTTTCCCTACAATTAAACCAGAAGGCAGGGAGCCAAGTAAGTAAGCTAAAATAATGATAATTCCATAAATCATAAAAACTCTCCTTCATACTTTCTATGTTAGTATATTGTACCATGTGAGCAAACCTGCATACCATGTGCAAATAAAAAGTTGTCCAATTTATTTCAGGGAGGTTTTTCAAACTCTCTGGCTTGTGTTTGATATGTTTGACATCGGGTATTAGTAGACTGTCACAGCAATCAAATCCATTTAAAGGAGAGATTCAGCATGGAACAAAATATGAATAACGTAAATGGACAAGCAGCCAATGTAGAGGGAAAGCTGGATAATATGGGGAGCGAAAAGAAAGATGAAATTCTTTCAAGCTTTGACGGATTTAAAGATTATTTAGGCGGAAAGGTTTCCATGGGACAGAAAATGGGCATGGATGAGGAGCAGCTTGCTAATACTGCTCAAAAGGCAGGCGATTATCTGGCTTCCAAAGAAGAGCCGAGAAACCGTGAAGAAAAGCTTCTTCAGGAATTGTGGAAGGTAGGAACAGAAGAAGAAAAGCATAAGCTGTCTCATATGCTTGTGAAGCTTGTTGGCTAAAAAATATATATTAATGGCGAAGGCACCGGCCTTCGTCTTTTATTTTGCTTGAAAGCGCATAGATGAGTTTACAATAGTCAAAAATGGTCTATATATAGTTATCGCAGTCTAAGGAGCAGGGGGAGTCTTGGTGAAAAAGGTTCTGAAAAAAGTAAATAGAAAAAAGGTATGGATACCTATTTTGAGCCTTGTGCTGGTATTGGCAGCAACCATCATCTATCAATCCAATAAATCATTGCCAAAAGGCCTTTCGTTCGAGGGGGACGTATATTCTGCAGAAGATGTTCAGTTCTTTTACGATTTAACATATGAAAAAGAAAATGGCAAAAGAGAAAGTGAACAGCAGATCTTTCAGCGCATTTTAGAAGCAATTGACGAGGCAGAGGATTTTTTAGTGATGGATATGTTTTTATTCAATGGCTTTAACGATGGTGATAAAAAATATCCGGATATTAGCGGGAAAATAACTGAAAAGCTGATTGAGAAAAAGCTCAGCCGCCCGAATATGAAGATTACCGTAATCACAGATCGAATTAACAGCACCTATGTATCGCATGAAGTTCCGGAATTCCGGGAACTTAAAGAGAATGGCATAAATGTGGTTTATACTTCATTAGTTCCTTTAAGGGATTCAAATCCAATCTATTCGGCATTTTGGCGTGTATTTATACAATGGTTTGGCCAGGCTGGTGAAGGCTGGCTGCCCAATCCGCTCGCAGAAAATGCTCCTAAGGTGACATTCCGGTCCTATCTCGATCTTATGAACATAAAAGCAAATCACCGGAAGGTTTTTGTGACGGAAAAATCAGGGATTGTAACATCAGGAAATCCCCACAATGCCAGCGGTTTTCATTCCAATATAGCGTTTGAAGTGAAAGGGCCTATCTTAGCTGATCTCGTAAAAACCGAGCAGGCAGTGGTCGATTATTCGGCATCCGGCAAACTGGCAGATTTCAAGCCTGAAAAAAACAAAAAAACTGGCCCGCTTAAGGTCCAAGTGCTGACTGAAGGCAAGATTTATAAACACATTCTTCAAGAAATCAATAAAGTCAAGAAGGGGGAAACCATCTGGCTTGGCATGTTTTATCTTGCTGACCGAAAAGTGGTTGATGGACTGAAAGAAGCAGCAGATAGGGGAGTAAAGGTAAAAATGATCCTGGATCCCAACCAGAACGCTTTCGGATCTGAAAAGATCGGGCTGCCTAATATACCTGTTGCAGCTGAATTGGACAAATTAGGCCATGATAACATAAAAATCAGATGGTACAATACGGGATTTGAGCAATACCATTCGAAAATCATGTATATAACCGGCAGAGAAAATAGTATGATCATAGCTGGTTCAGCTAATTTTACAAAAAGAAATCTGGACGATTTAAACTTGGAGACAAATTTAAAAATCAGCGCCCCTTCCCAAACCCGGGTTATAAAGGATGTCGACAGGTATTTTAATAAGCTTTGGAATAATAACGGAGCCATTTATACGAAGAATTATTCGTCCAATGAAAAAATGCCTGTGGCCAAATATATTACTTACAGACTGCAGAAGCTTACTCACTTTACAACATACTGACAAAAACATGAAACCTTTCTTATATAAATTCCGTTAATATAGGAGGGGTGAAATAATTGGAAAACATTCTAAATTTTCTTCCCATTTTTTGATAATTTCGTTACGATGAATGCAGGGGAGGAAAAGGAATGTATGAAATAGAAACAAGACCACAAAAGCCTCCCGCTAAAAAATTTATTTTTGCGGGGCTTTTGTTTGCTTTTTTACTGATAACCTCAAGCATATTCATGTTTTTATACCCTTTTGGTTCAAAGGAGAAGGCAGCTTACTTTAAAGGAAATCATCCGATTTTGTTTATGGGGAAACAGGCGGGAAATGCTTATATAGAAGGGGAAACGATCTACCTGCCATTAACTTTTTTGCGGGAATTTGTTGATGAAGCTATTATTTTTGATGAACATTCACAATCTATCATTATTGCCACTAAAAATAAAGTAGTGCAGATGCCATCTGAATCTTCGAGCTACCAGGTGAATGGAAAGTCTATGAAAATGGAGTATTCTGCGGTTAAACAAATAGAAGGAGAAAGGTATTTGGCGATTGAGCCCCTATTGGCTTTGTATCCAATAACTTATTCAATTCTCTCTGAAACAGGTGCCGTTTGGGTTAAAAAGAATGGAGATACCATTGCTGCCGGTAAAGTGCAGGAAAAAGATATTGATGAAGAATTGCTTCGGCTGCGGACGAAAGCCAGCCTGGGTTCACCATATACGGCCTCCGTATCTCCAAAAGAGAGTGTTTTTATTGAACAGGAAAAAGGAGACTACTATTTTATTAGGAAAGAAGACGGCAGAGCAGGCTATTTGAAGAAGCAATACATAAAAAAGGGCGAGAGCAAGGAGATAGCTATTTCCCTTGAAGAAACAGAAAATACAGTGCCTAAAATGGAAGGACCTATTCAGCTGACCTGGGAAGCTGTATATACCAAAAACCCGAATACTTCGAGCATCCCTAAGATGGCGGGCGTTAATGTCATTTCGCCAACATGGTTTGAGCTTGCGGACGGAAAAGGGACCATCAAAAACCTGGGTTCAAAGGATTATGCAAATTGGGCGAGAACACAGGGATACCAAATTTGGGGCTTGTTTTCAAATGCATTTGATCCTGTTTTAACACATGAAGCCTTCAGTTCTTTCGAAACAAGGCAGAATATGATCCGCCAGCTTATCCATTTCAGTCAAATATATAAATTAAACGGAATTAACCTCGACATTGAAAATGTTAACCCGGAGGACGGGCCATTTATAACACAGTTTGTGAGGGAAGCCACACCATTCTTTCATGAAGCAGGATTAGTGGTGTCAATGGATATCACCTTCATTTCATCAAGCGGCAATTGGTCGGCTTTTTATGAAAGGGATAAGCTTGCCCGGATAGCAGATTATATGGTTGTCATGGCTTATGATGAGCATTGGGGCAGCTCGCAGATTGCGGGAAGTGTTGCGAGCCTCCCGTGGGTGGAGGCAAACCTGAAACTTCTGCTCAAGGTTGTGCCCAATGATAAATTAATATTGGGTGTGCCTTTATATACAAGATTATGGGAACAACAATCAAATGGGGATGTCTCTTCCAAAGCCCTTTCGATGAGCAAAGTGAAAGAATGGCTCAGTCAAAATAAAATTACTCCGGTATACGATCCGGTAAGCGGGCAAAATTATGCGGAGTATTATTCAAAAAAAGAGAAAATCACATATAAAGTGTGGCTTGAAGATGAAATTTCATTGACAAAACGGGCTGAATTGGCAAAGAAGTATAATTTAGCCGGTGTTGCAAGCTGGAGCAGGTACTTTGCGGATGAAACAGCCTGGTCTGCCTTAACTTTAACTAATAAGGAAGCCGCTAAAAAATGAAAGAAAGGCCGGGAACTCACGGCCTTATTTTTCTATGCCTCGGCTTTAATGTGGCTAAAGGATCTTACAGAGAATAAACCCTTATCAGTTAATTTGAGTTCAGGGATAACCGGAAGCGCTAAAAATGAGAGCGTTAAAAACGGGTTGAAATCCATGCTGCAACCGATTGTCATAAGTGCGTCATTCAATTGAGATAAACGTGAATAGACGAATGAGGATTCCTGGCCGGTCATAAGTCCCGCAATAGGCAGGGGCAGTTCGGCAAGAATTTTCCCATCCTGGACAACAGCAAGGCCGCCACTCATTGCTGCGGTATGCTTAATGGCAGCCAGCAAATCCTCATCAGAAGTGCCTGCTGCGACAATGTTATGGGAATCGTGGGCAACTGTTGAAGCGATACCGCCTCTTGTGATCCCTAATCCTTTTACAATGCCAAGTCCAATGCTGCCTGTGCAATTGTGGCGCTCCACAACAGCCAGCTTTAAGAGATCTCTATGAGGATTTGGGTGGAAATAGCCATCAATTGAATCGGCCTTTTCCACTAGGTGCCTGGTCACGATGCTGTTCGGTATAATGCCTATTATATTGCAGTCACCCTTCCCAATGCTGATGCTTAAATCTTCATCGTTCAGGCTGCTGATTTTGACACTGTTCAAGATGGGTTCTGCAGGTGCAATTCTGTTTGGAACAGAATTCTTCATGAACCCGTTTTCTGCAGCAAGTATTCCGGTCTTTAATACTTTATCAACCTTTACATTCCTGAGATCACTAAGAAAAATCAGGTCGGCTTCATAACCGGGAGCAATAGCCCCTTTATCTTTCAGGCCGAAGCATTCTGCTGCATTCAGAGTAGCGATTTGTATGGCAAGTATAGGATCCATCCCTTCCTTTATGGCCATTCTGACATTATGATCAATGCTGCCTTCATTGATCAGGTCATCCAGATGCTTGTCATCCGTAACAAATAAACAGCGCCGTGCGTTTTGTTCGCTGACAGATTTGAGAAGTGACAATAAGTCTCTTGCCGCAGAACCTTCCCGCAGCATAACATACATCCCTTTGCGCATCCGGTCCAGTGCTTCTTCAGGATTAATGCATTCATGGTCTGTTTTTATGCCGGCTGCCATGTAAATATTGATTTCATCCTCATTAAGACCTGCTGCGTGCCCATCAATGCATTTCCCTTTGCTATAGGCTGCTTCCAGTTTTTTCAGCATTCCATCATCGTTGTTCATAACAGCGGGATAATCCATAACTTCACCGAGCCCCAGCACTCTTGGGTGACTGTAATAATTTTCGAGATCCGTGTCACTGAGGGAAGCGCCGGCATTTTCAAATGGAGTTGCAGGGACACAGGATGGAAGCATAAAAAATACATCGAGCGGAATATCTTCTGAAGATTCCAGCATGAAATCAATGCCGTCAGTTCCGCTGACATTGGCTATTTCATGAGGGTCTGCAATCACAGTCGTCACTCCATGCGGGAGGACAACATTACTGAACTCGGCAGGAGTCACCATCGCCGACTCAATATGGACATGCCCATCAATAAAGCCGGGGGCGATATAGCTGCCCCGGGCATCAATAATTTCCTTGCCTTCATAGCTTCCTAAGCCAGCTATAAATCCATCTGCAATTGCTATGTCTTCCTCAACGATTTCACGTGTAAATACGTTTATAACTTTTCCGTTTTTAATAACCAGATCGGCAGGAGTTCTTTTGGCCGCCACATCAATTCTTTTTCGTAACGTTTCAATGGTAAGCTTCATTTGGACTCCTCGCTTTTTAAAAAATGGCCATCATCAGATTAATGTCCGCCCATTATGAAATTAATAATAAAGGCAGCACTGACAAAATACATGATCCAATGGATTTGCTTATGCTTGCCTGTAAGAAGCTTAAGCAGTGTGTAAGAGATAAAGCCGAATGCCAGTCCCTGTGCAATACTGAAAGTTAATGGCATGAGAAAAATCGTTAAAAATACAGGAATAACATCCGTAAAGTCATCAAAGCTTATATGTTTTATTTCACTAAGCATTAAGGCGCCAACAAGAATAAGAATAGGCGCAGTGGCGACGGACGGTATGAAATAGATGAGCGGAGCAAAAATGAGCGACAGGAAAAATAGTACAGCTACAGTTAAAGCAGTTAAGCCAGTGCGTCCGCCTTCCGAGATCCCTGTGGCGTTTTCCACATAAGCGTTTAAGGCAGTGCTTCCGAAGGCTGCACTTGCCATCGTTCCAACTGCATCTGCCTGAAGGGCACGATCCAGGTTTTCAATTTTTCCATTTTCATCTGTGAGGCCAGCTTTTCTTGATAATCCGATGAGGGTAGCTAAATTGTCAAATAATTCTACAATCGTAAAGGAGAAAATGACTGAGATGATGCCATATTTTACTGCTCCCATAATGTCCATAGCCAGAAACGTCTCAGACATGCTTGGGAGATTGAGTGACACGATATCACTTACGGCTTTTGGGTAGGCAATGAAGCCAATAATCATGGCTGCTGCACTTGTACCCAATATACTGATAAGCAGGGCGCCTTTTACTTTCTTTGCCAACAGGAGGGCGGCAATAATTAATCCGAATAGGGCTAGAAGCGGCCCCTTGCTTGTGATGCTTCCCAGGCCGACAAATGTAGCTTCATTTGCGACTACAAGTTCTGCATTTTTTAACCCGATAAAAGCAATGAATAAACCAATTCCAACGCCTATAGCTGACTTTAAGACATCCGGTACACCATCTACAATCTTCTGACGGACTCCCGTAACTGTCAAAATTAAAAACACAATCCCCGAAATAAATACCGCTCCAAGGGCTGTTTGCCAGGAAAGTCCCTGACCAAGTACAACTGTGTAGGCAAAAAATGCATTCAGCCCCATGCCCGGGGCGACTGCTACAGGAAAATTTGCCCACAGTGCCATTAGAAGAGTACAGAAGACACTTGCGTAAATAGTTGCAGCCAATGCGGCTTCTTTTGGTATTCCAGCGTCAGCTAAGATAATCGGATTGACAAAGATGATATAACTCATTGTCATAAATGAAGTAATGCCTGCCAGTATTTCTGTCTTTACATTTGTGTTCCGTGCGGAAAGCTTAAAGAGCCGTTCTAATAGGTTCGCATTAGAGGCAGGCGGGAGGCCCGACCCAAGATCCTTTTCAATCATCGACATGAAAGGTCACTCCTTATTCATGGTTAATGTTCATCCTGAGACACGAACTGACTTGACCATGGAATAGGCGGGAGATCTATTTTCTTAGTTAGATGGGTTCAATAAAAACATCCATAATTCCACCGCATATTCCGCCATCTTCATAAAACAGCCCTTTTGTTAAATCAACGCGCTTTTGACTTGGGGTATTTGTTTGTATGACCTGGAAAGCCTTCTCAATTACTTCTGCTTCGCCGCAGCCTCCGCCAATTGTTCCTTCTATTCTTCCGCATGGGAACACAATCATCCGGCTTCCGGTTTTTCTCGGGGTAGAGCCCTTCGTGCGGATAATTGTGGCAAGTGCTGCTTTCTCACCTCCTTTCCTGATATCGAGGGTGCGCTTTATAAGCTGCAATTGGTCCATTTGCCAGCCCCCTCATGGAAACCCATTTTTGCATATCTTTTTATTTGCGAACTTAAGGAATCGCCGGATTTTTGATTTTTCACTTTCAGAATTTCTGCCATGATGCTGACTGCAATCTCTGCAGGAGTTTCAGCTCCAATATCGAGACCCACAGGGGTGTATAAATTTTCAAAGCTTTCATCCGGAAAATCCTGCTGAAGTTCTTCGAATACACCCGAAATGCGTCTTCTGCTGCCGATCATGCCAATATATCCTGCCTGACATTCCCTTTTTAAGAGTTCATTCAAACTGAGAACATCATACTTATGTCCCCGGGTAAGAAGGAGAATATAAGTTTTTTCCGTAATGTCGACATGCCGGAAATAATCCAGATAGGATTGGCAAACCACTTCATTTGCATTTGGAAAGCGTTCTCTGTTTGCAAACTCTTTCCGGTCGTCTATTACGGTCACGAAAAATCCAAGCAAACGTCCCATTTCTGCCACGGGTTCACATACATGACCCGCACCTGCGACTATCAAATGGAGCGGAGAAGGGAAGTACTCAGCAAAACATTCAACCAAACGATCCTTCCACATAAATCTCACAGTCCCGGACCGTTTTTTGGTGACCAGTTTATTGCATTGTACCGCTAATAATTCCATCACATTCAGGGGCAGAAGGGAGGCTTCGGTGCAGAAATCTCCGTCTGGCCATAATAAAGCTTTGGCTCCGATGAGCTTTTCATCAGGATATTCTGTTATGGTCAGCAGAAATGTGTCTTTGCGGTTATTGATTGACTCTTCTAATTTTGCAAATAAATTGCGGCTCATCAATAGGATCACCTTGAGGATTGGACTTTTTGTTTTTTGAGATCTTTCAATGCATTAAACACTCTTTCGGGAGTAGCGGGCAGATGGCAGATTCTGGCTCCTGTTGCATCATATATGGCTGACATGATAGCCGCAATAATCGGAATCATCACCACTTCTCCAATTCCCTTTGCCCCAAAGGGCCCTGATTGTTCGGGCTCTTCTACCGGAAAGGTCTCAATCAAAGGAGTCTCGCGAATAGTAGGGATGATATAATCAGTGAAATTCCGCGTTTTATGATATCCATTTTCGATCAGTACATCTTCATAGAGGGTATAGCCGATGCCCATTACGGCTCCGCCTTCAGTCTGGCCCTCCAGCCCCTGCGGATTAATGACTCTGCCTGCATCCGGGATGGATACAACCCGCAGAACTTCCGTTTCACCTGTTAAAGTATCAACTTCCACCATCACTACATGTGTCAAATATCCGTATAAATGGTGGGGAGCACCGCCGGAACCTTTGATTTCTTCTTTTTCTTTCGGCAGGTAGAAGTGTCCTTCTACTCTAGTTGCCTGATGATGATCATAAAGGTATTTATAGATAGACTTATAAGGTATGATCTCTCCATGGGCGGAAATATGGTTCGGTTTTAAGTCAATTTGAGAAGAATCTAAATTCAGCATTTCAGCAGCAGTTTGAATAAGAAGCTCAGTCATCCTGGGTGCTGCCGCCGCAACAGCTCTTCCCCCGGTATAGGTGGAGCGGGAGGCAGTTACAGTACCGCCATCAAGTGTTTTTTGTGTATCACCTTGAACGATTTTGATATTGCTGATATCACAGTTCAGCATTTCAGCGGCTATCTGGGCATAGGCGGTGCTGTTGCCTCCTCCGATCTCCTCGCAGCCCACACCTACAAGGAATGTTCCATCCGGCAGCAGTTCAATAGAGGCGGCTCCATAGTCAGGAAGGCCAATACCCATACCGATGCCATGAAAGGATGTTGCCACGGAAACTCCCCGTTTTTTCCATGGCTCACTTACTTCGGATTTATACTTTTCCCGGTTCTTCCACAGATCGCAATTCTCTGCTGTCTCCAGGGTTTTATAGGTGCCAACACTGGATTTGACAATATGGCCGACACTTGAAACTTCCCCCTGGTGATAGACATTTTTTTTGCGCAATTCGATAGGGTCCATTCCCAGCTTTTCTGCAATCATGTCCATATGTGTTTCAATTCCCATGCATACCTGATTGACTCCAAAGCCTCTGAAAGCACCGGCAATGCCATTATTGGTATACACACAGAAGCCCTCGAGATCCACATTGGGAATTTTATAAGGGCCGCATGAATGTTCGATCGCCAATGCAATGACTGCCCCTCCAAGTGATGCATAAGCGCCTGTGTCTCCTATGGCTTTAACCTGATTGGCAAGAAGTGTCCCGTCTTTTTTAGCAGCGGTCTTCATCTGGACTTTAAAAGGATGCCTTTTTATGCCCGCAATGACAGACTCTTCCCGGCTCAAATGGATTTTTACAGGCCGTCCCTTTGTATGCAGTGCAAGGAGGGCAAGGTATATTTGAACCGTGATCTCATCCTTTCCGCCGAAGGCACCGCCAATTGGGCTTGAAATGACTCTTATTCTTTCAGGATTATAAGCCAGGGACCGCGCAATCTGCATTCGATCGCGGTATGCGTACTGGCCAGGGCAGCGAATCGTTAGGAACCCTTCGTCATCCATTACCCCCCAGCCGCCTTCTGTTTCGATAAAAGCATGCATTTGCCGGGGAGAGTAGAAGGTATTCTCTACAATGATGTCAGCTTCCTCGAAGGCCTTCTCAATGTTTCCGTTATTAATTTTGACATGGCTGTGCAGATTGCCATCCGGATGAAGCTTCGGAGCAGAATCTGTCAGGGCATATTCAGCATCTGCAACAACTTCAAGGGGCTCAAAGTCCACTTTAATTAAACTCAGTGCCTGCTCGGCGATTTCCAGTGTTTCTGCAGCTACCAGGGCTACAGCGTCCCCTGTGCACCGGACGACATCAGAACACAGAACAGGCTGGTCGGGAACCACAATCCCAAATCCATTAAAGCCGGGAATATCTTTATGGGTTAGTACACATATAACACCAGGCAGATTTTTGGCTGCTTCAATATCAATGGAATTAATTTTTGCATGCGGATACTCAGACCGCAGCACTTTGCCCCAAACCATATTGTCAAAATGGTAATCGGTCATATATTTTAATTCTCCGGTTACTTTTTCCGGGCCATCAATTCTTTTCACCCTTTTTCCAACCCATTTGGTGTTCAATGGTTATTCCACCTCCTGATTAAACGGTATAATCCTCTTTCCAATAAAGCGCTCGCCATATCCCTTCTATATGTAGCAGTTGCTCTTCCATCTGTGATGGGCATGACCTCTTTCCAGGCAATTTTGGCGATATTCCGGATTAATTCATCATTAAGCGTTCCCAGGGGAAGCATAGATTCACACTTGCGTGCCCGGATAATAGTTGGTGCCACAGATCCGAAGGCGATTTTTCCTTCCCGGCATTTCAGGTCCTGGTCCAATGTGAGTGAAATAGCAACATTCACAATGGAAATAGATTGTGCTTTGCGGGGGCCGAGCTTCTGGAAAATGCCTATTTCATTTGGTTTTTGCGGTTTTATAAGGATTTTTGTGATCATTTCATTTTCTTTTAAAACTGTCCTGCCGGGGCCAAGTATAAACTCTTCGATTGGAATGATTCGTTTAGTCGACAGAGAGGTGAGTTCAAGCCTTGCTCCAAGAACATACAAAGCCGGAAGGGTATCGCCTGCAGGAGAGGCAGTGCCAATATTGCCGCCGATTGTTCCCATATTCTGCATCTGGGTGGCGCCAACTTCCCTTGCTGCATCCACGAGAACATCCGCTTTTCTTTGCAGGAGCGGAGAATGAATAATATCCGTATGGGTGGTCAAGGGGCCAATATAAATACAATCTTCACTTTCTTCGATATACCGCAGCTCATGTAAGTTTTTTATATTGATCCAAATCTCCGGCCGCCATTTGCCTTCCTTCATCCGGACTGCAGCATCTGTACCGCCTGCTATCAATCTATGGATCCTGCCTTCCTTCGATAGCTGCATCAGACATTCGGGTAGAGAGGAAGGGGTAATCATGTCAATCTCTGAAACAAGCATCGAATTACCTCCCAGTATATTTTTTTAGTGCAATTTTATAATCTTCCTGATGATTCAGGTTGAGATGAATCTGCTCATTTTCCACTGGCAACTCAAGTAGAAATTTCTCATGCTCCTGAATTACATGTCTCAAGCCCATTTTCTCTTCCTTTATCGATAAAAGCTCGTTCCTCAGTCGGGACGAAAAGAGGATTGGGTGTCCTCTTTTGCCTTGGTGGCTGGGAACTGCAATCAGGCAGCGGCTGTTTCTAAGATTCCCGGCGAGTTTATTAATGATGACAGGATGAAGCGGCTGGTCCACGGATGTAATCAGAATCGTTTCTGATAACGTGTCTGCAGCTTTCACCCCTGCAATGATTGACGAGCATTTACCGTCTTGAAAATGTTCATTTATTACCAATTTTGCAGAATGCTTTTTTCCGATTGAAAGGAATTTTTCAGCTTCATATCCCAAAACAACTACAATATCTGTGAACACCGATTTTCTGAGAGTGTTCAGCTGATGCTCGAATAATGTTATACCATTCCATGGCAGCAGTCCTTTTAGAGTACCCATTCTGCTGGACTGGCCTGCGGCAAGCAAAATCGCTGTATGTGTCATGGATTATCGGATTGTTTCCGGCTCGGATATTTTTTGGCTGGCAGCTGTCTGAACGGCCTTAATAATTTTGGTATAGCCTGTACAGCGGCATAGGTTGCCTCCTAATGCGGTTTTAATTTCCCCAACGGATGGAACATGGTCAATTCCATCCAGGAAAGCTTTTGCTGATACGATGATTCCCGGAGTACAGTACCCGCATTGTGTTGCTCCTTCGGCAATAAATGATTCCTGAATCACATCCAGATTTGGTGATAATCCGACTCCTTCACAAGTAGTGATCACCTGGTTTTCCGCCTGACCAGCGAGAATAAGACAGGAACATACAACCTCATTCTTGATTAAAACAGAGCATGAGCCGCATTCTCCCTTTCCGCAGCATTCCTTGCTGGCAGTCAAACCCAGATCTTCCCTCAAAACATCAAGGAGCGGTTTCGCAGGCGGGCAAAGGACCGTACATTCCTTTCCATTAACAATAAATTGAATACTTTTCAAATCTTCGCCTCCTAATAGATTTCGATACTATAATGGCAATGAAAAAATAGTGTGAGCAGTTTGTAGGGATATTAGCCTGGCGAGCAAGCAGGGGTATTTAAATTATGATATTATGCTTCTTCTTCTAAATTGACTAATAAGCACAAAAAAATTCCTGCACAAAAGGTACCTGTACGAAGTCCACAGGAAATATACCTTTCGTAGATAGGAATTCCGGTTCCCAGTAGAAACCCTCAAACCGATTATTGAGGTTATACGAAAAATTCTATTTAATTTTTCATGGTGCTGAAGGGAGGTTTTATTGGGACAATTATAGAAATATAGGGGGAGTTGATTTGTAGTGTAATAGTTAAGCTAATATTTTGTCAAGTACGAATTTTCTGAAAAAAAGATATTGACTTATAAAATAGCCTTGTTTAATATAGTGATTAACAGGAGGATTACATGACTGTTTCTACCTCAAAATTATCTCAGACCAAAAAAAAGATCTCGCTTTTCTCTATAATCGTGTGAACCAGGAGATCTATGGAACAGGCGTAAAAAAACAGCGTATTGAAACTTTTGATGATAGAGTCATCATATTTGCCCAGCATAAGCGTGTTCAGGCACTGCATATGCTGAGCCAGAACTTCCATCACCTGACCATTTCGGTTGATTCAGCATTGATTGTTGAATTCAAATCGCTTTTTAAAGGGATGATTGAAGATGCTCTTCATTTGAAAGTCAAAACGATTTTAAAAGATTATGATCCTGTTACTGAAGAAGCATGCACCATTATTTATTTTGAAGAATAGCAGTTTTACATTATGTTTGGGAAAGCTGTGCATGACGCAGTTTTTCTTAAACCTGAATATAGGAGCGGTTCCTTTGTCTTTTGTTTAACGGAAGCTGAATGAAACCGCAGTAATAGAACATCTATGGTTTGCTATGATGTTATCTATTGCTGCGGTTTTTTTTATACAGATATTTCTTTTGGGAGGTGATGCCGTTTTTAAAAAGCTGGAGTAGGCTATGGCATAACAAAGAATTAAACCTGGGGGGAAAATCTTTGGAAAAGCTAAATCCTTGGAAGGTAGGGACTTTGGGATTTCAGCATGTGCTAGCCATGTATGCAGGTGCTGTCATTGTACCGCTGATTGTGGGACCGGCAATTGGGCTTAATGCCCAGCAGCTTGCTTACTTAATATCGATTGATTTGTTTACCTGCGGGATTGCTACATTGCTTCAAGTTATAGGGGGGAAGCATTTTGGCATTAGGCTGCCTGTCATTCTGGGATGTACTTTTACAGCAGTCGGCCCGATGATTGCCATCGGAAATTTGCAGGGCATTACTGCCATTTACGGGGCTATTATTGCTTCAGGTATTATCGTCATGATCCTATCACAATTTATGAGTAAAATTATGAGGTTTTTCCCGCCGGTCGTTACCGGTTCAGTCGTCGCTATTATCGGGGTATCACTGATTCCTGTTGCCATGAATAATGCTGCAGGCGGGCTGGGATCACCTGATTATGGAAGTTCGAAGAATCTCTTCCTGGCTGCATTTACACTGGTGCTGATTATTTTAATGAACAGGTTTTTTAAAGGCTATATGAAAGCGATTTCTGTCCTGCTGTCATTGGTGGCCGGGACAATAGCAGCTTATTTTATGGGGATCGTCAGCTTTGCCGAAGTCAGCCAGGCTTCCTGGTTTCATGTTGTTCAGCCGTTTTATTTCGGATTCCCCACATTCAATGCCTCAGCCATCCTTACGATGACTTTAGTAGCGATTGTGAGCATGATTGAATCTACTGGGGTATTTCTCGCTCTCGGAGATGTCTGTGAGAGAAAGCTGGACTCTAAAGACATAAAAAAAGGGCTGCGTGCAGAAGGACTGGCTGTTGTTATAGGGGGCATTTTTAACGCGTTTCCTTATACGTCCTTTTCACAGAATGTGGGACTGGTAGCATTGACTAAAGTAAAAACGAGAAATGTTGTTATCGCAGCTGGCGTCATATTAATGATTCTGGGCCTTTTGCCTAAAGTGGCTGCCCTGACTACGATTATTCCTATGGCTGTTCTTGGGGGAGCAATGATCCCAATGTTTGGGATGGTTATCTCATCGGGAATCAGAATGCTTTCTGCAGTGGATTTCAGCAAAAATGAAAACTTGCTTATTGTTGCCTGTTCAATAGGAATCGGACTTGGTTCAGCAGTTGTACCGCAGATTTTTGAGAGTCTGCCGACAAGTGCACGCCTGCTGGTTGAAAATGGAATCGTACTGGGAAGCATCACAGCAATTTTATTAAATTTGGTATTTAATTATAAAGATTTAAATATAAGTGAAAGTGAAAGAATCGAACAGCTGAAAGGAGATCACTCAGCTGAAATGATTTAATAGCATCTGCTGTAACCATTGCCTCTTATTTTGAGGCAGAAATCAAATTAATAGATAGGAGCAATGTAAATGGATTTAATTCTGAAAAATGCAAATATTCCGCAGGGAGATCGTAAGGTTTTAACGAATATTCTAGTAAACGAGGGAAAGATTGTCGGCTACACGAATGATATTTCTTTTCTGAATGCAGCCAAGGTTATTGATATTCAAGGGAAATTAGTTGTTCCAGGCTGTATTGATCCACATACCCACTTTATGGATCCCGGGTTTACTCACAGAGAAACATTTGCAACCGGCAGCCGTTCTGCAGCAGCTGGAGGCTTGACAACCATTATCGATATGCCATGCTGCAGCAAGCCATCTGTTAGGGATGGGGATAGCTTCAATAAAAAAATCGGTCCAATCAGGGATCAGGCTTATATTGATTACTGCTTCTGGGGCGGCATGACAGGTGAAGATGCACGTGAAGGCTGGATTGATAATATTTACCCTCAGATCGATCAGGGAGTTGTTGCATTTAAAGTTTACATGACTCCTTCTGTGCCTACCTTCCCTAAAGTATCTGACGCAGAAATGCTGGAGATTTTTAAAAACGTTGCAAAAACCGGTCTTCCTATTGGTGTTCATGCTGAAAACTACGATATCTGCACATTCAATTCGAAAAAACTTGAAAAAGAAGGCCGCCTTGACGGACCGGCATGGGCTGAAGCTCGTTCAAGCCTCGCTGAGAAAGTGGCCATTGAACTGATTCTCAGCTTCGCGGAAGCTACAGACGCACGTGTACATGTCGTACATATGAGCACAAAGGAAGGCGTCGAACTGGTTAAAGCTGCAAAGAAGCGTGGTGTCAAGGTTACAGCTGAAACCTGCCCTCACTACCTTGTTTTAAATGCTCAGGATTCCATGTCAGAGCGGGGCTCCTATGCCAAAATTGCTCCTCCGCTGCGAGGAAAAGAGGATAACGAATCCCACTGGCAGGCACTGGCTGATGGAACAATCGACTTTGTCGGAACTGACCATGCTCCATATGAAATTGCCACCGAAAAGGATTATCCCGGTGCAACGATCTGGAACACCTTCCCTGGCATTCCTGGGGTAGAAACAATGGTGCCGATCCTTGTCAGTGAAGGGTTAAATAAAGGCCGTTTATCTCTATCAAGATTTGTCGAAGTAACGAGCCGAAATGCCGCCATTCATTATGGCATTTATCCTAAGAAAGGCTCAATGGAAATTGGCAGTGATGCAGATTTCACGGTTATTGATCTGGAAAAAGAATATGTAATTGATGAGCAGAAAACAGAATCAATGGCTAAATACAACCCGCTGCATGGCATGAAACTAAAAGGTAAGCCAGTCCAGACCATTATCCGCGGAAACGTGGTCTTTGAAGAAGACAAAGGGATTGTCGGAGAAGCTGGATATGGTGAGTATGTTCCGCGCCAAAGCATCCAGAGGCTTGAGAGAACATTTAAGTATGAAAAATATGAAGCGGTAAATGTGAAAACTAAAGATCCTGTAGCACAGCAATAAATATATATCGAGGGAGGCAGAACGGATTGGAACTTAGGGGAAAAAAACACTGTGTAGTCATTATTGATATGTTAAACGACTTTATCGGCGAAAAAGCAGCATTAAGGTGTGAAAATGGCGAAAAAATCGTTCCTAAAATTCAAGAGCTTATTGAATTCGCACATGATCACAATATCCAGGTTGTGCATGTTCAGGAGGCTCACAGAAAGAATGACCGTGATTTCCGTGTAAGACCTGTCCATGCCATAAAGGGAACCTGGGGTTCGGAATTCATTCCAGAGCTTCAGCCGGATGAGAGCAAAGGAGACTATGTGGTCCAAAAGAGGCGGCATAGTGCATTCAGCTACACCGATTTTGATCTCTTCCTGAGAGAAGAAGAAATTGATACGGTTGTCCTTACTGGAGTCTGGACCAATGTATGTGTACGCAGTACCGCCTCTGATGCCTTGTATCATGGCTATAATGTGATTTGCGTTTCAGATGCCACCGCTTCACAGGATGATGATATGCACGTATCTGGTCTAAGAGACATTGACATTTTCGGAGATATATTATCAACAGAAGAATACAAAGAACTGGCTAAAAAGAAATTCTCCCAAGACGAATCCGTTGTCTAACTCTTCTCAAGTTCCAAGGAAAAAACGAATTTTAGTGGGCATAACCGGAGCAAGCGGATCATTGTATGCATATACACTGATCCGTGCTCTTCATCAATTAGAGATCGAAACGCATTTAATTGCTACGGAGATGGGAGAAAAAGTAATGCAATTTGAATGCGGGATCAAGATGGACGAGCTGAAGGAGTATGCCGCTATCCACAGTAACCGGAATCTTTTCGCTGCGGTTGCCAGCGGATCCTTTAAAACAGACGGAATGGTGATTGTGCCATGTTCGATGAATACATTAGGGGCGATTGCCAATGGGGTCGGCGATACGCTTCTAAGCAGGGCTGCCAGTGTGGTTTTAAAGGAGAATAGAAAGTTTATTATTGTTCCGAGAGAAGCTCCTTTTAATTTGATTCACCTGCGCAATATGACTCTCCTTGCTGAGAGCGGTGCTTGCATAATGCCAGCATCTCCAGGCTTTTATCATAAGCCGACGGAAATTTGGGAGCTGGCCAACTTTATGGTGGCGAGGATATTGGACATGCTGGATATTGACCATGAGCTCTTGGAGAGATGGGGGGAAAAGGCATGAACCCTGTAACAATGAGGGCTTTGCTGGATAGATGGGATAGCATGGGACTTCTTCATCGGGTGAAAAAAGAGGTGGACCCTCTCTACGAACTGGGAGCAGTGATTAATACGAGAAATGGCAGACAGCCTTTTTTATTTGAAAAAATCAAAGGCTATCAATCTACCATGGCTGCCGGTTTGGGAGGAGATAGAGAGCTGATGGCAGACAGCATGGGAATCTCCTCATCTGAACTTATTCCTAAAATCATCGAATCAATTGTTAATCCTATTCCGACAACCTTAAGGCAAACTGGTCCTGTGCAGGAGAATCTTGTGACCGGGGAATTTGATCTGGCAGATTTGTTTCCTATCCCAACCTATCATGCTGAAGACTCAGGTGCTTATTATGTAGCAGGAATTCTGGTGGTTAATGACTTATCGGGCAGAAAAAGGTATACCTCGATTCGCAGGATGCAATACCTCGGCGGCAATCGAACAAACATTCTCATAACATCCCCGGAGCTGATGGAGCAATATGCCCATTATGAAAGCATCGGCGAACCGATGGAAGTGGCTGTTATGTTTGGGGTGGTTCCAGCTGTTGTCTTAAGTTCTCAGATCAGTACACATTTGTATCATACCGACAAATTGGATGTAGCAGGTGCACTGCTTGGCCAGTCTCTGGATGTCGTTCAGTGCAAAACGGTCGATTTGGAAGTGCTGGCTGATGCGGAAATTGTTCTGGAAGGCAAGATGCTTCCATTTGAAAGAGAACTGGAAGGTCCGTTTGGCGAACTGGCCGGTTATTATGGCACCAGAACGCCACAGCCGATAGTAGAATTTTCAGCCATTACTTACCGGAATAACGCTATCTCACAGACTATTTTTCCATCAAGTTATGAAGAAAGGCTGCCAATGGCGCTTGTCAGGGAAGCTACACTTTTAAGCACCGTCAGGCAAGTTGTTCCAAATATCAAAGCGGTACATATCCCGATGGGCGGGGTGGCTCGCTATCATGCAGTCATACAAATTGAGAAGAAACATGATGGTGACGGAAAACAGGCAGCACTTGCAGCTTTTGCTAGCGATAAGGATTTAAAGCATGTGGTTGTTGTGAATGATGACGTCGATATCTTTGATTCGGATGATGTTGAATGGGCTATAGCGACAAGAGTACAGGCGGGGGATGATATTTTTATCGTACAGGGTGCGAAGGGGTCACCGCTAGAGTCTTCCCATCATTTAAAAGGAGTCAGTGATAAGATGGGCATCGACGCAACCTATCCGCTTGGAAAAGAAGAGTTATTTAAAAGGACTTCAATCCCCATTGAAGTGAATCTCGAAGACTATCTTTAAGCTTTTGCAGTAGAGGAGGTCCAAAATGAAGGCAATTGGTCTGATAGAAACAAGAGGCTTGACAGCAGCTATTGAAGCGCTCGACTCAATGGCAAAAGCAGCAAATGTCAGCTTAGTTGATTTAAAGAGAGTCGGATCCGGTCTTGTCACCGTCATTATTGAAGGGGATGTGGCAGCAGTCACAGCTGCTGTTGAGGTTGGGAAGACTGCTCACACCATGGCTGGAGGAGAACTGGTCTCGGCTAATGTTATACCCCGCCCTCATTCAGAACTTCGTAAAATTCTATAAGAAGATGTTCCAAAAGTGGAGGTGCATAATGTGTGTCTGACTTTATTAAAAGTGTTGTAGAAGAAGTAATGAAGCCTTACAGCAAGCCAAAAGTAAATCCTGTTAATGGGGCTCCCAACTTGTCCCCGCCCCGCAGCCAGCCGGGATTGAAGTCGGCTATACCGGACATAAACCGGCCTAATTATCAGAAGGAAAAAATGAATAAAAGAATAGCTGTTAATCATGCAGAATCATCCAAGGCTGCTAATCCACACCCGAACGTTAGAAGACAGACAGTTTCACTTTCTTCACCCAAGCTTTCCGCTAAAGAAAAAATTGCACAGCTTCAGACCCTGTCCCTGGCACAAGGGAAACAGCGGGTTTCTGCTGAAACAAAACCTGGCCGAAATGCAAGAGAAAGCCAGCTTGTCGGACAAACGCCGGAGGGTGTGAAAGTCTGGATGTTCTCAGATCTTCACCCCACATTGGAAGGCTCCTTTCAGCGGGAATTAAAAACAGCCTCAATCGGGGTAGTGACTTCAGAAAAATGTTCGCCCGGACAGCTTTTTTTACTGAATGACCTTTTAAGAGAGTTTCCGTCTTTAAAATATTGCCTGTCTTGGGACAAAAACAGCGGGCAATCCTTTTCGCTGGAGATTTATGAAGAGGATGATGGCATACTGTTGAACGCTTTAAAGAGCTTCTTTAAAAAACTTTCCCGAAAAATATTTAAAACGATTACAGCACATAAAGAAAAGTCCCCCAGTCCATGGCTTACAAAACAATTGGGGCTAAACTCGTCAATTGGCGGTGTCGCTGTCATTGAAGGAATCGACTATTATTCCAGCATTTTGCTCCTTGACCGGCACATGAAAAAAAGTACGGACGAACACATCAAATTTTTGATAGAGAAGAAATATGTGCTTCTTCACGGTCAGTTTGATGAGGTATCCCGGATCACGGATCTTCTTTGCAAGGAATACGAAAGGATTAAATAAGGCTTGGCCAGCAGCACAGTCACAGATCTGCTCAATAATTCCTGAAAATTTAGCCGGTCTGACAATTTCATAGGAGGAGGATTCTTCAGTTGCAAGCATTGGGTTTGATTGAAACCGTTGGTTATTCAACAGCAGTTTCTGCAGCAGATGCAGCCGTAAAAGCAGCAGATGTAGAAATTGTAGGAATTGAAAAAGTAATAGGAGTGGATGGCTACCTGGGCGTCACAATTCATTTTAACGGCGATGTTGCGGCTGTAAAGTCTGCAGTCGATGCCGGTGTGAGTTCAGCAGAGAGAATAGGAAAAGTAATTTCTGCTCATGTTATCCCGCGTGCACATAGTGAAGTGGCAGGGAAGCTGCTTCCGCAATTTAAGCTGAAAGAAATGCATCTGGAAACAGATGCTGAAAAAGAGTATAAAACCGAAGAAGAGCCGAATGGAAAAAAGCTAGCTAAAGAACTGAATGAACTTAACGAAAATGATAATGACAAACCATCAGTTTAATAAACTTAAGGAGGAAACACACAATGGGTGAAGCATTAGGATTAATCGAGACGAAAGGTCTTGTCGGCGCAGTTGAGGCAGCGGATGCAATGGTTAAGGCAGCAAATGTGGAGATCTGCGGATATGAAAAAGTGGGATTTGGTCTTGTAACAGTCATGGTCAGAGGAGATGTCGGAGCCGTTAAAGCTGCCACTGATGCAGGTGCTGAAGCTGCCAGCAGAGTAGGAGAACTCATCTCAGTCCATGTCATTCCAAGACCGCACAGCGAAGTTGAAAGAGCTCTATTATCAAAAAATATCGGTGAATAAGTATGATCAGTAAAAAGCAGAGTGTTATGGCAAAAAACACTCTGCAGGAGCTTTACATGCGTAACGAAAAAAGCAGAGGCAGAAAACCACATATCCTGGCTCTATTAACCTCTCATATGATTGGAATGGAACCGGGATTTTCTTACTTGCAAAAGTTAATACAGGAAGATATTACACTTAGGATGGCTGCTGAAGAAGAAATGCTTACCCAATTTCCGCTTGAGGAGTTAGTTTCTCTGACCGGAAATGACGATTGGATCTCTGCTTCCATGATTAATGATCAGCTTCTTGATCATTTTGATGAAATTCTTTTGCCTATTCTATCATTTTCTCTGATAGCAGATCTATTGAACTTTAACGAACAAAGGCCTTTGGTGCGGATTATACTAATGGGTTTATTAAAAGGGAAACGGGTCACGGCTTTGAAGGCTGGAGGCGATCCTTTCAGTCAGTATTGGAAACTGAAAGGAATGGATAAAGGGCCGGACATATTAAAAAGAAAGCTTAATGGGCAGATGGCAGAGCTGAAGGTGCTTGGCATAAGATTAATAGATTTCAATGATAGGGCAGACTTTGCTGTTCATCAAATGAAGAAAACGGTTATTTCCGATGAGACAGTCCGGTTTGCCTATTTGAGCAAGCTTAATCAGCTGACTGTTCCAAAAGGGGCTATCATAACCCCCCTGGCAAGAGATACAGCAAAGGAACTTAAGATCGATATTATTTTACATTAAGGAGTAGGTCTTTATGCAAATGGGAATAGTGGTTGGGCGTGTCACTGCCACAAGAAAAGATGATAATCTGGTAGGCACAAAACTATTAATTACCCAGCCTATAGGATTGGACGGCTCAATGTTACCGAACCCCATTATAACCGTTGATACTGTTGGTGCCGGCATTGGCGAGAAGGTCATCTATGTGACTGGAAGCATGGCATCAAGAGCGGTTCAGAATAAAGATGCTCCTATCGATGCTGCCATTATTGGAATTATTGACAGTGTAGAAGGAATGGAAACAGGGGGTTAATAAATGGATGCAAAAAATATCAAAAAGGCAGTGCAGTACCGCAAGCTTATTGATGTTTTGCTTGATTCCAGCCAGTATGCAGATGTAGTTCTGAAAGGGGGATACTTTATTAATGTAATCACCCGTGAGATCTATGAAGCAGACGTTGCGATGAAAGGCGAATATATATTAATGGCAGGGGACGCAAAAGACTTAATCGGACCAAAAACGATAGTTGAAAACATTCAGGGGAAATTCGTTTGTCCAGGGTTCATTGATTCTCATATGCATTTTGAGAGTGCGATGCTGACTTGTACGGAATTCTCCAAGCTTTCCATTCCGACAGGAACCACCACGCTGATAGGTGATCCGCATGAAATAGGGAACGTCCTGGGTGTTCACGGAATGAAGGCAATGATTGAAGAAGCTAAGACACTTCCAAACCGGGTATTATTCACGGTACCTTGTGCTGTGCCTGATGCTCCAGGTCTTGAAACATCCGGCTTTGATGTGACATCAAAGGATATGAAAGAGCTCCTGGCAGACCCATATGTGCAGGGAATTGGGGAGATTCAAAGCTTCAGCAATATCGGTCCCGTGTATGAGCATGCACCGGAATTAATAGACGACCTTGTTGCCGCAGTTTCATATGCAAACAGCATAGGAAAAACCGTTGAAGGGAATGCCCCGGGATTGTTTGGCAAAGAGCTTGCCGCCCATATTATCAGCGGAGGGAACCATGTGTCCTGCCATGAAACTACGACGAAAGAAGAAACAGTCGAAAAGCTGCGCAATGGCGTAAGTGTGTTCATGCGTGAAGGCTCTTCCCAAAGAAATATGGCAGACTGTATTCGTGCCATAACCGAGGATGGGCTGGATTCCCGCCGTGCAATCCTTGTATCGGACGATATGGTGCCTGCTGATCTGTTAAATTACGGACATATGAATGATATTGTCCGCAGAACCATTGCAGTTGGCATTGATCCAGTGGAAGCCATCCAAATGGCGACCATTAATCCTGCCACCCACTTTGGCTTTAAGGATGTGGGGGTCATTGCACCAGGCAAAAGAGCAGATATCGTCGTGATCAGCGATCTGAACAATATGACAATTGAGCAGGTATACCTGGCAGGGAAAAAAGCAGCTGAAAAAGGCGAATTAACTATAGATATTGCTCCTTATATATATCCGGAAAGTGTGAAAAAGTCAGTGAAGCGGAAGCCTGTAACAGTGAAGGAACTCGCCATTGAAGCTCCAGGCAGCCGTGCAAAAGTAAGGGCAATTGAAGCAATACCTTTCCAGAACTTAACTGGCGGAAGCGAATATATGTTGAATGTCAAAGACGGTATTGTGCAGCCGTGCTTAAAGCAGGATGTGCTGCCGCTGCTGGTAGTTGAACGCCACGGCAGAACCGGAAAAATCGGCAAGACGTTTCTTCATGGTTTTGATTTGAAAAGCGGAGCTATAGCAGAAAGCGTTGCTCATGATACACATAATATTATTGTAACAGGAACTAACTACGTAGATATGGCCATGGCGGTTAACCGTGTCATTGCCATGGATGGCGGAATAGCCATGATAAAGGATAGCAAAGTAGTAGGTGATCTTCCTCTCAGGATTGGCGGTTTAATGACAGATGAATTAACTGGAAAAGAAATGAGTGAAAAGGTCGATGAATTGTCGCAGCTTGCCAAAGAAGTTCTCGGCTGCGGTTTGGAAGTTCCCTTTATGCATTTATCATTCTGGTCATTGGTAACAAGCCCGAAATGGAAAATTACAGATATGGGGCTTATTGATGTAGATAAGTTCGAGGTCATTCCGACCATTATTAATTGATCATTAAACCGGCGTTCTCTGCCGCTTTTCATATAGTAAAAGATAAAGCAGGTTAAGGAGGAATACCATGGGAGTTAAGCTTGTCGATTTAACGCAGGAAATTTATCAGGGGATGCCTGTTTTTCCCCTTCATCAGAAAACAATGATCTTCCCGAATATCTCCCACGAAGAAAGTGAAAAGCAAATTGGGTTTATGTTTGCAACTAATAATCTATTAATCAACGAACATGGTCCAACTCATAGTGATGCAACTTATGAATATGATCCAAACGGCCAATACATCGATGAAATGCCGCTTGAATATTTTTACGGGCCAGCAGTTTGCCTTGATGTATCCCACATCCAGCCCCATCAGTATATTACCGACCGTGATCTCGAGGATGCACTGAGGAAATCACAGCAGTTTATTGAAAAAGGGGATATCGTCCTCCTCTATACCGGCCACTACAATCGGTCTTATGGTACTGACAAATGGCTCACCACTTATACCGGCCTGGATTATCAGGCAGCAAAATGGCTGGCTGATAAAGGTGCAGTCAATATAGGCATTGATGCCCCGGCCATTGACCATCCGGATGATCCAAAGTACTCCGGACATCTCATCTGCCGTGAATACGGAATAACCAATACGGAAAATCTCTGCAATCTCGACCAGATCGCAGGCATGCGATTTCTATATTTCGGACTCCCTCTCAGAATTCGGAAAGGAACGGGATCTCCGATTCGTGCGGTTGCAGTTTTCATTGAATAACAACAAAGGCTGGTGTTCTAAATGAAAGAGGTTTTTAACAGAGGCAAGATCCTGGACGAAATTATTATCCCCCCGTATGAAGGAAGAAGCGCACTGATTCACAAAGGGGAAGAGCTGATTATTATTGATATGGAAGGAAAACAGGTTGGGGACTTTGTGTGCTTTAACTATGAAGATCCCGGGGAACATGTTTCACCTGTCCACATGCGCGCCTCACTAAGCAGCATACGGCTTAAAACGGGAGACTGGCTATACAGCAACCGCCGCCGTCCGCTAATGCAGCTGGTGGAAGATACTGTTGGAAAACATGATTTCTTCTTTCCGGCATGTGATTATTACCGCTACAAAGTTGATTTCGATAAAGAGGACCACCCTAATTGCCATGATAATATTGCGAATGCCTTGAAAAAGTATAATATTCATCCCCCGGTTATTCCGGATCCCATTAATATCTTTATGAATAATGTCCTTGATGATGCCGGGGATTATGTCATTGCAGAACCCCTTTCCAAGCCTGGCGATTACATAAGGCTGAAAGCGCTGTGTGATGTTGTCATTGCCTGTACAACGTGTTCCCAGGACATGGCGCCTGTTAATGGATTTAAGGTGACACCAATTAAAATGCAAATTATGGAGGCGGATTCATGAATGATATTCAGTTTCTTCAGCATCTGCTCCAAATTGACAGCTCCAATCCGCCCGGAAACGAACATTTAGTGACTGAAGCTTTTATTAACAGATGCAAAGAAAAAGGTCTGCCTTTTAAGGTGACCATGCTTGATGAGACCCGAAGCAATTTTGAAGTTACGCTTCCCGGAAAAAGCGGTAAACAGCTATTCTTATGCGGCCATATGGATACAGTTTCCCCTGGAACAGGAGAATGGGTTTACTCCCCTTTTTCAGGGGAAATCGCAAATGGCCGGATTTATGGCAGAGGAGCTTCTGATATGAAAAGCGGCCTTGCTGCAATGTTCCTGGCTTTGGAGGAGCTGTATCTTTCAAATACTGTTCCTCCAGCAGATGTTACCTTTTTGGCAACAGCGGGGGAAGAAGTCGACAGCTGCGGTGCCAGGACTTTTTTAAAAGAAAATGGTGGCCGAAAAATTGATGCACTTGTCATTGCCGAACCGACAAATGAAAAAATTGTGATTGGCCATAAGGGAGCCCTTTGGCTTGAGATCACAGCTTATGGAAAAACCTCTCACGGTTCCATGCCGGAACAGGGAATCAATGCAGTAGATCATATGCTGAAAATAATCCGGGTATTGGATGAAATGAAAATTGAATGGAAGACAGAAAAGAAGCCCCTCGGACAAAGCAGCCTGGCTGTTACCATGATTGAAGGCGGAGTGCAGACCAATGTCATTCCAGATAAATGCAGCATCAGAGCAGATATTCGAACAGTTCCCCCTCAATCCCATTCCCATTTTATAAACAAGCTAAAATCCAAACTGGATGTTCTATTGGATCAGGGTGAAATTTATAAATACAGTGTTGAAACTCTTCTTGACCGTCCATCTATTTTAACTGATCCTGCACGGGACATTAT
Source organism: Cytobacillus firmus NBRC 15306 (assembly GCF_001591465.1). Classification (GTDB taxonomy): domain Bacteria; phylum Bacillota; class Bacilli; order Bacillales; family Cytobacillaceae; genus Cytobacillus; species Cytobacillus firmus. The sequence continues at coordinate 29,406 of NZ_BCUY01000001.1, read as the reverse complement.
TCAAATTGCGCAGATGGCAAAGGGCGATTCGGAAGCGGATCATTACGGGGTATCCTACTATACAGATGGTGCCGTACTTAATCCAAGGAGTGAAATTCCTACCTTGATTTACGGCCCAGGTGATGAAAAGCTGGCGCATCAGCCAAATGAGTGGGTTAGTCTGGCGGCATATCAGCGCTCCATTCAATTTTACAGACAGCTTATTATTTCATATGGAAACCTGGAGCCGTCAGAAGTCAGTCCGATGCAAGGGGGAGAAAGAAAATGAGCAGTATTCTGATAAAAAACGCTGAAATTATTACAATGAATGCAGCTGAAGAAATCATTTTCGGAGACTTATATATTGTAGATGACCGCATTGCCGAAATTGGACAGAATTTAACACATAAAGCGGATAAAGTAATCGATGCCAGCGGAAAGACAGTCATTCCGGGATTTATTCAGACACATATCCATCTGTGCCAGACATTATTCCGCGGGCAGGCTGATGATTTGGAGCTTCTTGATTGGCTGAAGCAGAAGATCTGGCCGCTTGAGGCTTCGCATGATGAAGAGTCCATCTATTATTCTGCTATGCTTGGAATTGGCGAATTGCTCCAGAGCGGAACAACAACTGTATTGGACATGGAAACCGTTAATCATACTGAATATGCCTTTCAGGCCATTGCAGAAAGCGGCATACGGGCACTTGCCGGAAAGGTCATGATGGATAAAGGGGATGAGGTCCCTGTTCCGTTAAGAGAAAATACCTCCGCATCCATTCAGCAAAGCGTGGATCTCCTTGAAAGATGGCACAATCGTGATAACGGACGCATACAATATGCCTTCTGTCCCCGATTTGTCGTTTCCTGCACAGAGGAATTGCTGACAAATGTCAGGGATCTCTCTGCACAATACAACGTAAGGGTCCATACTCATGCATCCGAAAATGCCAGTGAAATTCTCCTTGTTGAAAGAGAGCTTGGCATGCGGAATGTAGTCTATCTGGACAGCATTGGCCTTGCCAATGAAAGGCTGATACTTGCCCATTGTGTTTGGCTTAATGAAGAAGAAAAAAGAATCATTAAAGAACGGGGCGTAAAGGTCAGCCACTGTCCGGGATCCAATCTAAAGCTGGCATCAGGTGTGGCTGAGATCCCTTCCTTATTGGATCAGCAGGCATTTGTCAGCCTTGGTGCTGACGGGGCTCCCTGCAATAACAATCTGGATATGTTTAATGAAATGAGATTGGCTGCCATCATTCAGAAGCCTGTGCACGGCCCAACTGCAATGAATGCGAGAACCGTCTTTAGAATGGCGACAATTGGCGGAGCGAAGGCAGTTGGAATGGAACAGGAAATCGGAAGTCTGGAGCCCGGAAAGAAAGCAGACCTTGCTATCCTTAATCTGAACGATTTTCATATATATCCGTCATTTGATATCGATACTATCTCGAGGATAGTCTATTCAGCCACTCGTGCAGATGTAGAATCTACCATTGTCAACGGCAAAATGGTGATGGAAAATCGGAAGCTGAACACAGTCGATAAAGAAATGGTTTTAAAAGAAGCGAACACCAGCATAAAGAGGCTGCTCAAAAGATTAGAGACCGCAGTTAATTAATCTTCTAATTCGGCTGAAAGCAAATCAGCCGTTTTTTATGGTGAAATATAATAAAGGAGTGTGATGTAGCATTAAGCTTTGCGTAGGGCAAACGAGAAAGCGCTGTCTATTTATAAAAAAGAAGGGTTTACAGTTGAGGTCATTGAATTTTTTTATAAACTCGATATTCGGGAATAAGAGCAATAAGTTAGTGTGCTTTTGCGATTTTAGGTAAAATATAAATAACCAGATAAAATTGGAGGGAACAAAATGGCTATTGAAAACCCAAGCAGGGATGAAATCGGTGTCCTTTTAAAAAAGTCGAAGCGGATTGCTATTGTAGGATTAAGCGGAAATCCTGAACGTACATCCTATATGGTATCAGAGGCTATGCAAAAAGCGGGATATGAAATCATTCCGGTTAACCCGTCTGTTGATGAAGTACTTGGTGTAAAGGCAGTGCCCAGTCTTAAAGACATCGAGGGGCATGTGGATATTGTTAATGTATTCAGGCGATCTGAGTTTCTTCCGGAAATCGCGCGGGAATTTGCTGAAATAGATGCTGATATTTTCTGGGCTCAGCTCGGAGTGGCAAACCAGGAAGCATATTATTTTCTAAAAGAAAAAGGGTACACTGTCATCATGGACCGCTGCATTAAAGTTGAACATGCTCTGACAAAGTAAACTAAAGCATGAGGTCTCTATAAGATCTCATGTTTTTTATTTTTTATAGAATCCCTGTAAATAAAGGGTTCGTGTAACGGAAATAATCATGATAAATCTCTTAAATCTCAAGATCTTATTTGCCAAAACCAAATAAATAGATAAAATAAAGCATAGACCATCCTAATTTATATGGTAAAATATAAATATAGAACACCTGTTCGAGTATTGTTTTTTCACAAAGAAAATGGCTGTACAGCCGAATTCTTATAGGGGTGTTCCAATGCCGTGATTTTCGGCGGCAAGTGTTTTTTTGCAGGAAATGAAAGGGGTATGTTCGTGGCAAGAAATCAGGAAGCTTTTGACTACAATGATGATGCCATACAGGTACTCGAAGGGCTTGAAGCGGTTAGAAAACGCCCTGGGATGTACATTGGAAGTACGGATGCAAGGGGTTTGCACCATCTTGTATATGAGATTGTCGATAATGCTGTCGATGAAGCACTGGCAGGTTACGGGGATCATATCATTGTCAGAATACATAAAGATAATTCTATTAGTGTACAGGATAAAGGACGCGGAATGCCTACAGGCATGCATAGAATGGGCAAGCCGACTCCGGAAGTCATATTAACTGTCCTTCATGCAGGGGGAAAGTTTGGCCAGGGAGGCTATAAGACGAGCGGCGGGCTTCATGGTGTTGGTGCATCTGTCGTCAACGCCCTTTCCGAATGGCTTGTGGTTAAAATTAAACGTGACGGCTTTGTATATGAACAGCGTTTCGAGCTGGGCGGCAAGCCGGTGACCACATTGGAAAAAATCGGCAAAACAAATCAATCAGGGACTACCATTCATTTTAAGCCGGATCCGTCGATTTTCTCGACAACCACATATAATTACGAAACGCTTTGTGAGCGTCTTCGTGAGTCTGCATTCCTTTTAAAAGGAATGAAAATAGAAATCATAGATGAGCGTAATGATTTTCATGACGTTTTTCACTATGAAAACGGCATAGAAGCATTTGTAGGATATTTAAATGAAGAAAAGGATGTTCTGCACCCTGTCGTAAGCTTTGAAGGCGAAAGCAATGGGATAGAAGTGGATTTTGCTTTTCAATTCAATGATGGTTACTCGGAAAATGTCCTTTCATTCGTCAACAACGTCCGCACAAAGGACGGCGGTACGCATGAGGCTGGGAGCAAAACTGCGATGACTAGGGCTTTTAATGAATATGCCCGCAAAGTGAATCTTCTGAAGGAAAAAGATAAAAACCTGGATGGAGCGGATCTGCGTGAAGGATTCACGGCGATCATCTCTGTTCGTGTTCCTGAGGAACTTCTGCAGTTTGAGGGCCAGACGAAAGGCAAACTGGGGACCAGTGAAGCACGATCTGCTGTTGATTCAGTTGTTTCCGAGCATTTGTCTTATTTCCTTGAAGAAAACCCAGAGACAAGCTCTCTGTTAATTAAAAAGGCGATAAAAGCTTTCCAGGCAAGAGAAGCGGCCCGCAAAGCACGTGAGGAAGCAAGAAGCGGGAAAAAGCGGAAAAAATCGGAAGCAATGCTTTCCGGAAAACTGACTCCGGCACAATCGCGGAACCCTCAAAGAAATGAATTATATCTGGTTGAGGGTGATTCCGCCGGGGGGTCTGCCAAACAGGGACGGGACAGGCGTTTTCAGGCGGTGCTTCCGCTTAGAGGTAAAGTAATCAATACAGAAAAAGCAAAGCTTGCGGATATCTTTAAAAATGAAGAAATCAATACCATTATCCATGCCGTTGGGGCAGGTGTTGGCGCGGATTTTAATCTGGATGATGTCAACTATGATAAGGTAATCATCATGACCGATGCCGACACTGATGGAGCGCATATCCAGGTGCTCCTGCTCACATTCTTCTACAGGTATATGAAACCGCTGCTTGAAGCGGGAAAGGTATTCATTGCGCTGCCTCCTTTGTATAAGGTCAGCAAAGGCTCAGGCAAAAAAGAAGTGATTGAATATGCATGGAGTGATGATGACCTTCAGGGTACCATTAAAAAAGTGGGGAAAGGCTATATGCTCCAGCGCTACAAAGGGCTTGGAGAAATGAATGCAGACCAGCTGTGGGAGACAACTATGGATCCTGAGTCGCGCACATTGATCCGCGTTAAAATTGATGATGCAGCCAGAGCTGAACGCCGTGTGACCACCTTGATGGGGGATAAGGTTGAACCCCGCCGCAAATGGATCGAATCAAATGTGGCATTCGGTCTTGAAGAAGATGGCAGCATACTTGAAAACGAAAATATCTCAGTACTAGAGGAGGAGGGTGTTGACTCATGAGTTCTGCTGAAAAATTCCGGGACCTTCCTCTTGAGGATGTTTTAGGCGACCGCTTTGGACGCTATAGTAAATATATAATTCAGGATCGTGCCCTTCCGGATGCACGTGATGGGTTAAAGCCCGTTCAAAGACGGATTCTTTATGCCATGCACGTAGAAGGCAACACACATGAGAAGGGTTTTCGGAAGTCCGCAAAAACAGTCGGGAATGTAATCGGCAATTATCATCCGCATGGCGATACTTCAGTTTATGACGCGATGGTGCGGATGAGCCAGGATTGGAAAGTTCGAAATCTTTTAGTTGAAATGCATGGAAACAACGGAAGCATTGATGGGGATCCTCCTGCGGCAATGCGTTATACTGAGGCGCGGTTATCTCCCCTTTCTTCCGAATTGCTGAGAGATATTGAGAAAAGAACCGTTGAATTCATTCCAAACTTTGATGACACATCCAGCGAGCCAACCGTATTGCCGGCAGTTTATCCAAATTTGCTGGTTAATGGCTCTACAGGCATTTCGGCGGGATATGCAACTGATATTCCGCCACATCATCTAAATGAGATTATTGATGGTGTTATATTACGGATGGATAAGCCTGATTGTTCCATTGATGAACTGATGGAGCATATTAAAGGCCCTGATTTCCCTACGGGGGGCATCATTCAGGGAATCGATGGAATAAAAAAAGCTTACGAAACAGGCAGAGGCAAAATCATTGTCCGCGGAAAGGCTGAATTTGAGGATTTGCGCGGAGGGAAAAAGCAGATCGTCATCACAGAGATCCCTTATGAAGTGAATAAAGCAAATCTGGTGAAGAAGATTGATGAATTCCGCCTTGACCGGAAAGTTGAAGGCATTGCTGAAGTCCGTGATGAAACAGACCGGACCGGACTCCGGATTGTAATCGAATTAAAAAAAGATGCAGATCCTGAAGGCGTTCTTCATTACCTCTACAAAAACAGTGATCTTCAAATTCCGTATAACTTCAATATGGTCGCCATCCACAATCGCCATCCGAAACTAATGGGGTTAAGAGAGCTGCTGGATGCTTATATAGGCCATCGTAAAGAAGTGGTTACACGGAGATCTCAATACGACCTGCAAAAGGCGGAGGCGCGTCAGCATATTGTCGAAGGCCTTATGAAGGCTCTGTCCATACTGGATGAAGTGATAGCGACAATCCGCGCTTCTAAAGATAAACGGGATGCAAAAGATAATCTGATCGCAAAATTTGCATTCACTGAACCTCAGGCAGAAGCAATTGTTTCCCTTCAGCTTTACCGCTTAACCAATACAGATATTACTGCCTTAAGAGCAGAGGCTGAGGAGCTTGCTAAGCACATCGGCGAGCTTAAAGCTATTCTGGAAAGCGAGAAGAAACTGCTCTCTGTTATCAAAAAAGAGCTAAGGGATGTCAAAAAGCGCTTTGCAGATGAACGCCGAACCAGAATTGAAGCGGAAATCGAGGAAATCAAGATCAATCTTGAAGTTCTGGTAGCGAGTGAAGATGTTATTGTAACAGTAACGAAGGAAGGCTATGTCAAGAGGACCAGCCAAAGATCATTTGCTGCCTCTAACGGACAGGATTTTGGCATGAAGGATTCAGACAGAATTATTGCCCAGCTTGATATGAATACAACGGATGTTCTCCTTGTATTTACGAATAAAGGCAACTATCTGTACTGCCCTGTTCACCAGCTGCCGGATATCCGCTGGAAAGATCTTGGTCAGCATATTGCCAATATCATTCCGATTGACCGGAATGAATCGATTGTCCGTGCCATTCCTGTAAAAGATTTTGAAACGGAAGAATATCTTTTGTTCATGACCAAGAACGGCATGGTAAAGAAAACCGAGCTGAAATCATATAAGGCACAGCGATATTCCAAACCGCTGGTTGCTGTCAATGTAAAGGGCGATGATGAAGTTCTTGACGTTTATTTAACTGATGGCACGAAGGAAATTTTCCTTGCGACCCACCAGGGATATGGCCTCTGGTTCCACGAGGAAGAGGTCAGCATTGTAGGGGCAAGGGCTGCTGGAGTTAAAGGCATCAATCTCAAAGACGGCGACTTTGTTACAGGCGCTCAGCTTATAGAGGACCCAAAAGAACAGGCTGTTGTGATTGTTACACAGAGGGGCTCCATTAAAAAAATGAAGCTGACTGAATTTGAACGCACCTCACGTGCCAAGAGAGGCGTAGTGATGCTTCGTGAATTGAAATCAAACCCTCATCGCATTATTGGGTGTGTAATTGTCCGCAGTAAAGATGATTTATACATTGAAACAGAAAAAGGCCATATAGAAGCAGTTAATGCTTCGGCAATCCGTTTTAATGACCGCTATTCAAATGGATCGTTCATCATTGACGATTCCGAAAGCGGCAAAGCAAAATGCATCTGGAAAGCTGAGGCAGAAAATACTGTCAATTCAACTGAATAGAATTACTAGCCCCTGTGAAACACAGGGGTTTATTTGTCTGTAAATTAATAATCCCCGGTGTGTCTATCATCTTTTCAAATTAAAACTGAATCCAAAATAGTTTGAATAATGTTATTCTTATTAAAGTTTATTTGTATAAAAAATTAATACTAGTTTAAATGAAAGCGATTAAAAATATTTAATTGGCTTGTGCAGAAATCCATTTTAATTCGCTTAATATCAAGGTTTTTATTGAATTTCCTCTCCTGCGAATGAATATTCGACTTGTCTATTAAAAATTCTTTTGATAGATTATAAGGAGTGTGTTGTTTTTGCAAGATAATAAAATATTTAGGGGGAATAGCATGGCTTTATTGGAAACAATCGTAGGCTTTCTAAATGATCTTTTATGGACGTACATTTTGATTGCCGCATTAATTATTCTAGGTCTATATTTTAGTTTTAAGAGCAAGTTTGTTCAATTAAGATATTTTGGTGAAATGTTCAGAATATTGGGCGATAAAGCAATGATATCTGCTGGAGGCAAAAGAGGAATATCATCTTTTCAAGCCTTCACTATAAGTGCAGCCTCCCGTGTTGGTACAGGTAATATTGCCGGCGTAGCAACTGCGATTGCTGCAGGCGGCCCTGGCGCTGTCTTCTGGATGTGGCTTATCGCATTTATTGGGGGAGCTTCCAGCTTCATTGAAAGTACTCTTGCCCAGATTTACAAAGTCAAAGATAAAGATGGTTTCCGCGGTGGACCTGCCTACTATATGGAAAAAGGACTTAATAAACGCTGGATGGGAATAATCTTTGCAATCATCATTACATTCTGTTTCGGATTGGTTTTTAACTCTGTTCAATCGAACACCATCTCTTTAGCGTTTAATGAAGCGTTTGGCACCAGCCGTCTAACCATCGGAATTGTACTTGCGGTATTAACGGCGGCTATCATTTTCGGCGGTGTTAAACGGATTGCGTATGTATCTCAAGTCGTTGTGCCGATCATGGCGGTTATATATTTAGTTGTTGCTATTGTGATTGTCATCATGAATATTACTGAAATTCCAAATCTGGTAAGCAGCATAGTGAAAGGTGCATTTGGAATTGATCAGGCTGCAGGCGGAGCAATGGGTGCAGCTGTAATGATGGGTATTAAAAGAGGTTTATTCTCAAATGAAGCAGGTATGGGTAGTGTACCAAATGCTGCGGCAACAGCAGCCGTTTCCCATCCTGTAAAACAAGGACTGATCCAAACCCTTGGAGTATTTGTGGATACGATCTTAATCTGTTCTGCTACCGCGTTTATTATCCTGTTATCAGGTGATTATGCGAATTCAGATCTAACTGGCATAGAATTGACTCAGGCAGCTCTTAGCACACATGTTGGATCATGGGCACCTATTTTTATTGCAATTGCTATTTTCCTATTTGCCTTTACTTCGGTTATCGGAAATTATTATTACGGAGAAACCAATATTGAATTTATTAAAGAGAGCCGCACTGCCTTGTTTACTTATCGCATTGCTGTAATCGGTATGGTCATCTTCGGATCTGTAGTTGATCTTGCCATCGTTTGGAGCCTTGCTGATTTATTCATGGGCTTAATGGCGATTATTAACTTTATAGCAATTATATTGCTTGCTAAAGTTGCCTATGCCGCTTTGAATGATTATAAGGCACAGAGGAAAGTAGGAAAAGACCCTGTGTTTTATGCTGATTCTATCCCAGGTCTAAAAGGGATTGAATCCTGGGAAACAAAAGAAAGTGCTTTAAAAAAAGCAGCTAAATAATTTATAACTCACAGCCTCTTATCCTTAGGATAGGAGGTTTTTTATGATTTTACATGTTATTTCCAAAACTGGGCAAGATAATAAAAAAATAGGGAGGAAACGTAAATGAAGAAGGAATTGCTTTTTGCGTTTGCGGCTTTCTTTTTTATGTCTTTATCCGCTATAACCGGTGTATATGCAGGTGAACAAGAACAAAAGACTGTAACGCTGTCAAAAGATAAAGTGGATGTTACCGGTGATAATAAGGTAGACACTATCTATATTAAAGGTGTTTATTATGAGGAAGGCGCTTCATTTTTAAAGGAGATTTCACTTGAAGTTAAGGCCTCAGACGGTAATACGTATAATGCGGAGCTTGAAGGTGGATATGAACCTCAAATACAGTTTGAAGATTTAAACCGTGATTCCATTAAAGATATGTATATTAGTATTCCAACTGGCGGAAGCGGAGGGCTGTCAAATTTTTATTTATATACCTTAAAGGACTTTAAGCTGGTTGACCTCTCTGTTCCAGATCCTTTAGTTATCAATAGTCAATTTGAAAATGGCTACAAAGCGAATATCAGCATCCAGGATACAAAACAATCGTATACGTTCGATTTACGGGACAGGAGTGAAGAGTATGAACGGCTCGGCCTGTATGTAAACGGCAAGCTTAGCGAGCCAACGGAGCTTATGGTAAATCCATATAGCACTTTGAAGATCATCCCTGTTGAAGGGAAAAAGGGATTAATGGGAATTCAGAGAATAAGCGGGGCATATAATGCAGATACCATTGCCTTTGTAGAGTCCTTTTGGCTGTATGAAGATGGGATATGGAATTTAAAAGACACCAAAGTGATGAAAATGAATTCCCGTAAGCGTTAGTGACTGGGCATTTGTCACGTTTCTTTATGGCTCCCATATACTGGGCATAAGGAAATTTGTATAGGGGGCCTTCATGTGAGGAAATTTAATCCATCTAAGCTGTCGGTAAAATATTTGCCTCCTGCGACGGAATTCAGACCCGTAGACAGCAGGAAATATACACTTACACACTCAGATGCAACCGGAGAGTTATTTTTGGCAATAGGCGGATGCTATGATTTTAAAGCAATTAATCCTAAAATGCGTGATGAAGTTCTTGCTGAATGGATTCCGCAAATGGGGCAGTATGTGCTGAGCGGGAGGGTATATATCAGCAGCGGGGAATTTGATCAGCAATACTCAAAAATAAGGTTTCTCATTTTCCAGAAAGAATTGGATCTGGCGCTGACAGCGATGGTCAATGGTGACCGGTCTTTTTATTCGAACTATCCATGGCTGCTTGATTCGCCAATCTTTATATACTTTGAATCTGCTTATCCGGAATTCAGCAAGCTGATTTATTATGGGACACCCAGAAAGTTTTTAACGGCCGCACTGCTGCCAGTGTAAAATGCATTAACAGAACATATGTTCAAGTGGCGCTCAATACGCATTATTTAATGGAAAAGACACTGTATTAAATCATATAAGCATGGGAGCGATCAGAATGAAGAAGGAACCAGAGAATACATTTGAATTAAGTTATGAATCGGATTGGAAGTTGTTCGTAAAAATATTATGTAAACTAGTTGGTTTAAATATAAAATATAAGAGGGGTTTATAAATCTGCAGAATAACCTTAAATTATGTATTACACAACTATTAGCTGGAGCATCATATAACCTGGAATTTTGTGAAAAAAGAATTTGACGTAAATCAATTAATATAAAAAACATTGCAAAAAAATGCAGATCAAATCAAGTAAGAAATTAATTTGATTGAAATTTTAATGCTGTCTCACTATCTTAAGTATACTTTGATAATGAGACAGCATTTCTATTTGAATTTATTACTTCCTATAATATATATTATGTAAACTAGAAAAAACTAATACTAAATACAGTATAGGATTTTATCCCGCCTATTAACAAATGCCCACATAACATTAAATGCGGGCATTTGTTCCTTCTCTTCTATTTTCTTTTATTGCTTCTTCTTCTCAAAACCAAGCTCATCTGCCATTTCAGTAAGTGCTGACAGGTTTTGGTTCTTAAAAGCATTGTTCATATTTGATTTGCTCATGATTTGCTGCATCGGATGCATATTGGCATTGTGGTTTCGGCTTCGTGTAAAAGCTACCGCTGCTGTGCTCAGCACTATACTGATCAGCGATCCCCACAGCCACCCCCAGTTGCTCTTTCTTTTTACGCCAAACATATTCATCATTGGCCTGCGCATATTCCCTATATTATTGAAAAGCGCTGAAATCCAGTTATTCAACTGCAAGCACTCCCTTATTTATAACCGATTTTGAAAGAGACGTTTTCTCTTCCGGTTCTTAATTTTCACTTAGTGGAATACAAATATGCTGGCAATTTTTTTGATGGTTCACTCAGCTTCAGTTAAACAAATACTTCTTGAATACCCAGCAAAAATCAGCAGATGAATCACATATAAAATTTGAAAAAAGCCAAAATACACATGTGATTTACTAATACAGAAAGCAGGTAATACAATGACAGTTGGAACTCAAGTAAAACAAGCTATTGCAGGGTTAAAAAGTGCTCAGGCAAGCCTTGAAACCTTTGCTCTTGCAACCGATAATCAAAATGCTAAGCAGCTTTACCAAAGCGCTGCCCAGCAGACTCAATCCAGCATTGATAGCCTTGAACCAAGGCTTCAGGAGATTCAGAAAGAAGAACCTCAATATAATCAATAAAGCAAAAAGCAGACCTTGAGGTATTTTCTTTGCAGACTGATTCAAAAAGTGCACAGAAAATGTATGAAAGAAATACTGAAAAGCTGAATCGGATTATTCAAAAACTGACTCCGTACCTAAAGTAATATATTTTGCCTTCCCTCCTTCTTTCTTCCACCCATCAAAAAACAAACACCAGAAATTTGGTGTTTGTTTTTTAACAGGTTCCTTTGCCTTCCTTTTTCCATACTAATTTTTGCATGAGCAAAGCTGCAATCGCTATTAATGCCACGAAGAGTAAGCTTACGAAAAAACCAAATCGAATTGATTTTTCAAGTAATGTTCCGCTGACCGCAGCAAGGATCAGGATCAGTCCAAAAATGGCAAGGAGCTTGCCAAATAATTTATTCTCTAAAATCCGCAGCGCCGAAATAATGATGAAAGACCAATTAAATAAAATCATGATCCCTGCTGCAGTGGTAATGTATTCATAGATTTTTCCCGGCAAAAGCAGCGCAGTTATAATGGACGCTATTAAACCCGCTGTAGCAAGTGCCAGCGATGGCAGCGGCAGGTCCTTCCACTTTTTTATCTTTTTTGAAAAAAGATTTGGTGCATCGCCATCATTTGCCAGGGTAACCAGCAATGATGTTACTCCAAACAGTGAAGCTGTCATGGTAGAGAAGCCGGCAATGATGATGGCTGCATTAAAAACGTGCGGGAAAAAGTCCAGGTTATAATGTTCCATGGCAGTCACAAACGGACTTTCTTTTTCATTAAATTCCCCATGTGAAGCCATGTATACGGCTAAGCCAAGTGAAATGACATAAATGATGACCAGCACGATCAGCATGATAATGCCGGCTTTGGGAGCATCTTCTTTCTTTTTCAACCTGGTAGCCATCAGCCCGATGACTTCAATTCCTCCGTATGCATAGAAAGCATAAATTAAAGATGACCAAAATCCTTTAAAGCCCTCAGGAAACCAGTCCCCTGCAGAACCTGGGAATCCCGGATGATTAACCTCTCCGTCCATTACACCGGTTAAAGCTGCAAAAGCCAGGATGATGAACATGATAATGGCTGCAGTCTTAATAACTGCAAAGAGGTTTTCTGCCTTATCAAAGCCTTTGCTTCCTGTTAGGACGACAATAATCGAAAGAATAGCATAGCCCGCTGCAAAAATCCAAAGCGGGACATGCGGCAGCCAGAATTTTGTTAAAATGGATAGCGCCGTTAACTGGCTCCCCATAATTAATATATTTGAGCACCAGTAATTCCAGCCGCAGCTAAACCCTGCCCACTTCCCATACGCTTTATTGGCATAATAGCAGAAAGATCCTTCCTGCGGGTCTTCTGCTGTCATTTTAGCTAAAAGATTATAGACTATATAAGTTCCAATAGCCGCTAATATAAATGAAAAAACAATGGCGGGTCCGGTAATCTTGATTCCAATGGCAGACCCCAGAAAAAATCCGGTCCCGATGGTGCAGCCTACACCAATCAGTGATAATTGCCACCATTTTAAATCACCTGCTTCACTTTCTTTCGAGGAGTTGCCGCTTGGAAGAAAAAAATCCATGATGTACCTCCCTCTTTGCGTCGCATACTGGCAAAAAAATTAGCCGATTCAGATGATAATCGGCTTCCGTTTCAATATCAATTGGAAATTTGCCATAATTCTTATTTCTTTTTCTCGGAACTGTCACTCTTTAATCCTGTTATAGATCTTAACAGCTGTGTATTCATGCTTCCCTGGACGATATCCTCAAGGAAAAATTGCTCGATCAGTTTTTTGTATTCCTCATCTTCAAACATCTTTTTGTTTTGCAGCTCCATCTCGGCCAGACCCTCATATGTGGAAAGAAAAGCATATGTATGATCATCGCCTGATATGGGTGATAATAATTCGATTTTATGCTGGTAATTTTCGTTACGGTAATTTTGTATCATTCTGAGATTTTTCAGAGCTTCAACAAAGTTATCTTGTTTTAATTGAAAAGACTGATAAACAAAAACTGACATGATAATCCCCTTCCCAAGAGTTTCAGATCGTTTTAGCTGAATTCAATGCTATTTTACAGATATAATTCCAGGTAGCTTAATGAAATATATTGGAGTGGCACTTCCTGGAGGGATTTGGTTTGAATTCCTTCCTGTATAGTTTGTTATGTTTGTCAGAAAATATTCTTTGCTGTTTTTCGGAAGCTTTATTAGGAGGATTGCTAAGAATATCGAAGGGGCAAATGTCCCGTGAAAAATTATTAGGAGGCTGATTATATGCATACAGTTCAACACGGAGTACAGCAGGCAGGTCAAGCGCGTCAGCTTGCACAGCAGCTCATTCAGCAGACACAGCAGGGAAGCCAGCAATACCGTATGATGCTTCAGCAGGAACAGCAGAATATCCAAATGCTTGAACAGATTCTGCAGCGTGAGAAGCAGTCTGCTCAATTAATTGAACAAAGTCTGCATAGTCACGAGCTGGCAATTCAGCGTTGCCAGGAAGTTGTAAACATCTGCAATCAAATGCAAGGGCAGCTCACCGGGCCTGAAATGACCACTCTCCAGCAGCCTTTTAATAATCAGCTTCAGACTGGATCCCAATATAATTATGCAGGCACTTTTCGCCAGCAATAAATGAAAAAACAGCCCGATCAATTCGGGCTGTTACAACTTTACACCATAACTTTGCAGATATCATTCGTAAATTCCACAGGGTCGCTGATTGGCAGGCCTTCAATCAGCATAGCCTGGTTATATAGGAGGTTTGTATAGAGACTTAACTTTTCTTTATCATTTTCCATTGCATTTTTTAAGGCCTGGAACACTTCATGGCTTGAATTGATTTCCAGTACCTTGTTCGCTTTTACATTTTGATTGTCAGGCATGCTGCTGAGGACCTTTTCCATTTCAATAGTGACTTCCCCATCTGCACTAAGGCAAACCGGATAGCTTTTAAGTCTTTTGGAAATCCGGACATCTGTCACTTTTCCTGATAAAATCTCCTTCATGGTGCTGAACAATTCCTTATGTTCTTTTTCTTCTGATTCGGATATCTTTTCTTCCTCATTTTCTATGCCAAGATCGCCGCTTGAGACTGACTTAAATTCCTTCTCTTTATAGGACATCAGCATTTTAATGGCGAACTCATCAATATCCTCTGTAAAGTACAGAATTTCATAACCCTTATCCGCCACCAGTTCGGCTTGTGGAAGCTTTTCAATTCTTTCGTATGACTCACCAGCAGCATAATAAATATATTTCTGGTCTTCCTTCATTCGGGATACATATTCATCAAGTGATACCAATTTCTTCTCTTGTGAAGAATAGAACATCAATAAATCCTGGAGTGTTTCTTTATGGGTTCCAAAATCACTGTATACACCGTATTTTAATTGTCTTCCAAATGACTTGTAAAATTGTTCATATTTTACCCGCTCATTTTTCATGAGACTTTGGAGCTCATTTTTAATTTTTTTGCTGATGTTTTTCGCAATAAGCTTCAGCTGCCGATCATGCTGGAGCATTTCCCTTGAGATGTTAAGGGATAAATCTTCAGAGTCCACCATCCCTTTGACAAAACTGAAATAATCAGGCAAAAGGTCTCCACACTTGTTCATGATTAAAACGCCATTCGAATAAAGTTCCAGGCCTTTTTCGTATTCCTTTGAGTAATAATCAAATGGAATATTCTCAGGTATATATAAAATCGCATTATAGCGGATTGTTCCATCCACATTAATATGGATATGCTTTACCGGCTTGTCAAAGCCATAATGCTTCTCCTGATAGAACTTTTCGTAATCTTCATCTGTCAGCTCGCTTTTATTTTTGCGCCAAATCGGGACCATGCTGTTGATGGTCTGCTCTTCGGTAATTTCTTCAAACTCGTTCTCAGCTTCTTCTTTTGATTTTCTGATGGTGACATCCATTTTTATAGGATAGCGGATAAAGTCAGAGTATTTTTTTATGATCGACTTTAAGCGGTACTCTTCGAGATATTCATCAAAGCTTTCATCTTCCGTATTTTCTTTAATTTTAAGGATAATTTCAGTACCGACTGCTTCTTTTTCACATGGCGTAATCGTATATCCCTCCGCTCCATGGGATTCCCATTTGTACGCCTGCTCACTGCCAAGGGCTTTGCTGATCACAGTTACAACATCAGCGACCATGAATGCAGCATAAAATCCTACTCCGAATTGGCCAATAATATCATGCCCATCTTTAATTTCATTTTCTTTCTTAAAAGCAAGAGAGCCGCTTTTTGCGATGACACCCAGGTTGTTTTCCAGTTCGTCCTTTGTCATGCCAATGCCGGTATCTTTGATTGTTAATGTCCTTTTTTCTTTATCAGGAACGACTTTTATGTAGTAACTGTCTTTGTCAAACGTTAAGGAATCGTCTGTAAGTGCTTTGTAGTAGATCTTATCAATCGCATCACTGCTGTTGGAAATAAGCTCCCTCAGGAACACCTCTCTTTGAGAGTAGATGGAGTTGATCATCATTTCCAATAATCTCTTGGATTCTGCCTGAAATTGTTTCGTTTCCATGTTAGTCTCTCCCCTTATTTTTTCATTTGGTTAGCACTCAAGTCTTCCGAGTGCTAACCATTATTTAATTATCATAATATTTAATTTGTGTCAACAGAATAAACCCTCACAAAAAAAGTACCCTCACTGAGGATACTTTTTACAGCAAACTGAATTCATAGCCTTTATCCCGAATTCCAGCAATTAAACCAGGCAGAGCCGCAGCAGTCTGGGTTAATTCATGCAAAAGAATGATTGCTCCGTCTTCCAGGTTCTCTAGAACGTTTGTGATTATTTGTTCAGGCTCTTCTTTAAGCTCCCAGTCCATGGACGAGATTCTCCACAATATGGTGGAGAGCCCGAGCTCTTTGGCTGCAGCAATGGTATGTTCATTATACTGTCCGAATGGAGGCCTGAATAGCTTCACATCTTGGCCCGTGATGGATTCAATCTTTAATTTGCTTCTCCTTAAATCCTGGACTTGTTCATTTGGAGTTAATTTTTCATAATTGGAATGCTTTGAAGAGTGGGTACCTACCTGATGGCCTTCTTCCAGGACTCTTTTCCACGGACGCCCGGGGTATAAAAGCCTTGATTGCCAGAAGAAAACAGCTGGAACCTTTTCTTTCTTCAGTATATCCAATAGTTCCGGAAGAACTCTTGCCGGCCCATCGTCAAAAGTCAGTGTCACTGTTTTCTTCGAAGGGTGTCCGGCATTAAATAACGTGATGTCAGGGTCGTTCGAAACGTACACGACGTTCGAGCTATCCACAACTCATGGACAATTGGCCATTCTTCTGCCTCCTGTTCTTAAGTTAATCAGATATATGATTTTTCGCTATAACTTTCTGCATCATATGTAAATACATACATATCATCTGTGAACTGTTCCGGTTTACCATCAAAAACAACTTCTCCATCTTTTAATGCAATAATCCGGGTAGCATAGCGTTTAGCCAATTGAACATCATGGACATTGATTATGGTTTGCAGACCATGCCGGTTATGCATCTCCTGCAGCAGGCTGAAGATCCGGTCTGAAGTTCCAGGATCCAGGCTGGCTACAGGCTCGTCTCCAAGCAGGAACCTTGGCTTTTGAAGGAGAGCCCTTGCAATGCCGACTCTCTGTTTCTGCCCTCCGCTAAGATGCTCCACCCTGCGGTCGGCAAAGTCGGTTAAGCCCACCTCTGCAATGACTTGTTTAGCCTGAGCCTTTTCTTCCTCTGTAAACCATCCAATGAGGTTCTTAAAACTGCTTCTGTAGCCGAACATGCCTGTCAGAACATTTTGCAGGACAGTTAATCGCGGAACTAAATTAAAATGCTGAAAGATCATGCCCATCTCCCTGCGGATTCTGCGAAGCTGTTCATCACTAAGTGCAGAAAAGGATTGGCCATCCCAGATGATTTCCCCTGATGAAGGTGACTGCAGGCCATTTAAACAGCGGATCAGAGTGGATTTTCCGGCACCGCTTTTACCTAGCACGCAAACAAAATCTCCAGGGTGTATCGTCAGATTTATTGAATTAAGCGCATGATGCTTCATGCCGGGATAACGGACAGTTATATTTCGAATCTCAAGCATTTCCGGCCTCCTTTATATCACTCGGTTCCTGACATAGCTTCCGAAAAGGTCCACTAGAATAACGATGATCATAATCACCAGGACATCAAGCGAAACTGAATTGTATTGAAATGTCTTAAAATCATTAAAAAGTCTTTGGCCAATTCCTCCCCCGCCAATGAAGCCCAAGATAAGGGAAGTCCTTATGGCAACCTCAAACCGGTAGAAGTAATTTGACAATACATTTGGCCATATTTGAGGCAGGATGCTGAATAGGGAAGCAAACCAGCTTTTTGCCCCAACTGCTTTCATGGCCTCCTGCGGGCCGGGATCGGATGCTTCAATGAGCTCTGAGATCAGTTTTCCCAGAACCCCAATGTTATGAAACATAATGGCCAGGACAGCCGGAAAAGGACCAAGCCCTAGAGCCGTCAAAAGAATCAAACCAAAAACAATTTCAGGAATGGAGCGGACAAAGCTGAGGCCGACTCTGGTTATATGGTAAACAAATTTTGAACCGGATGTGTTTTTGGCGGCCATAAAGCTTAAGGGAAGTCCGATAATAAGCCCAAAGAAGCTTCCCAGAAAAGCCATGGCCAAGGTTTCCAGACTGTCTTCAAGTATCCTTGGAAGGAGAGAAAAATCCATAGGGAACCAATGGGACAGGAAATCAATCATGTTGCGGAAGTCTTTGAATTTCGATAAGTCGAATTCTGTCAGCTTCATGCTTAGATAAATGAATAAAGCCAACACGGTATATGTTAATATGCTGCGTTTTTTAAACCACAATCTTATCAGCCCTATTCTTTAATAAGTCCCTCTTTTAGGGCAGCCTGACGGATGCTTTCATAATCTTCGTTGCTTGCTTCAGTAAATCCGCTTGCTCCGAATGCATCCAGAATTTCGGGATCTTCAATCGCAAGAAATGCTTCCTTTAACGCTTTAATTGTTTCTTCATCGGTGTTTTCATGTACAGCCCAAGGGTACTGGAAAAGCTTTTCTGATTTCCAGATCGTTTTAATCTGATCTCCGTCTACTTTTCCTGAATCCACTAATTGATTGTAAATGGCGCTGTCGATCGCACCGGCATCAACCTGCTTATTTTGGACTGCCAATGCAGTAGCATCATGCGAGCCGGTAAATCTGACGGACTTAAAGCTGTGTTCATCTTCTGATTTGTAAACTTCACGGTCCTTCAATTCAATGGATGGGATAAGAGATCCTGAAGTTGAATTGATATCACCAAAGGCAAAGTCAGCTTCACTGCTGTTTTTCAGTAAATCTTCAAGTGAATTCCATGGATTGTCTTTATGGGTGATGATATATGAATAATAGAATGGCTCACCATCGATCAGCTGTGTAATGATGGCTTTTGCGCCGCTCTTCTCATGTGCAACAACATATGTTAACGGACCGAAATATGCCATATCAATTTTATCGTAGTTCATGGCTTCTACAACCCCGTTATAATCCGGATATACTTCGACAGCTACTTCCCTATCAAGTTTTTCAGATAAAGTGGACTGCAGTTTCTCCATGGCGGCTTCCATCGATCCCTCTGTTTGAACGGGAATAACCCCAATGGTGAACGTTTCTTTAGATTTTTCTTTACCATTATCGTCTGTATTTTTTGAGTCGTTTCCGCTGCATGCTGTCAAAAGCATCAGTGAAAAGATAGTCATGAGCATTAAGAATTTTTTCATGTTTGCACTTCCTTGTTTTTGTTTTGTAGTAAAGGTAAAAAAGGACTCTTTTCGAGTCCTTTTTTCAGATAACCGTAATCTTTCCAGGATTCTGATCTGTGACAGTCCCAATGATGGAAGCCCATTCTACTCCTTTTTCCTTAAGGTCTTTTAGGAGCAATTCAGCTTCTGCTTCAGGAACGGTTATTAAAAGTCCCCCTGAAGTAATAGCATCACAAAGTATCACTTGGTCCACATCATCAATATTTTCGTATTGAATCCGGCCGGACAGCCATTTATGATTCTTTTTGGAGCCGCCAGGAATAATATTCTGTTCAGCAAGCTCTCTTGTTTTTGGAAGGATTGGCACGGCTTTGCTTTCAATGGTAATGCCTGTGCCGCTCCCTTCCGCAATTTCCATGGCATGGCCCAGAAGGCCAAAACCAGTAATGTCTGTGCAGGCATTGACCTGGTAGTTATCCATAGCTTCAGCAGCGTCTTTATTTAAAGCAGCCATAATTTTCATTACACGGTCGATGCCTTCCTGATCCAGCATATCCCTTTTAATCGCTTGAGTAAGAATGCCGACGCCAATCGGCTTGGTTAAGATCAGTTTGTCGCCAGGTTTGGCTCCTGCATTTGTTCTTACCCGTTCAGGATGTACGGTTCCAGTCACAGATAATCCGAATTTTGGCTCCTGGTCGTCAATGGAGTGCCCTCCAACTAACACAGCACCGGATTCTTTAACTTTATCTGATGCGCCAGCCAGAATGTCTGCAAGTATGCTTTTATCCAGTTTGCTGATAGGAAAACCTACAATATTCATGACGGTTATAGGTTTGCCGCCCATAGCGTAAATATCACTCAGCGAATTAGCTGCAGCGATTTGGCCGAACATGTATGGGTCATCAACGATAGGAGTGAAGAAATCCAGTGTCTGCACAAGGGCAGTTTCATCATTTATTTTATAAACGCCTGCATCATCCGATGTATCCAGTCCTACTAAGAGGTTGGGGTCAGGTACAGACTTTGGCAAATGACGCAGAACCTGCGCCAGGTCTTCAGGACCAATTTTGCATCCTCAGCCGCCTTTTGTTGATAAAGAAGTCAGTTTTACGATTTCTTCTCTAGACATATTTCTCTCTCCTTACTCATTCAATGTTTACTTGGGGATTTTTCTAAGATGGTTTCGTAAATTTTTTGAAGTGTTTTAGCTTCATATTCCGAAGAATGACTGCCCTCAACATAGAGTTTGGCAGCTTGCCCCAATTTAATCCTCAATTCGTTATTATTCACTAGTTTGTCTGCATTATCAAGAAATTCGACCGGATTAGTGTAGATTAAACCAGTTTCCTGATGTGAAATGATATTCCTGTTGCCCAGGTTATTGGCTGCAAGAACTGGAAGGCTATACTCCATTGCTTCTAAAATGGCAGCAGGCTGGCCTTCAGAATGGGATGTGTTCAATACGGCATCCGCTTGTCTGTATAGCTCTCCCATATGGTGATGCGGGATCTGGCCAAGATATTGAACCCATTCTTTATTTTTTTCAGTAAGGGTCTTTACGATATTTCCCTCTTCTTCTTCAATAATAGGACCCGCTAGCCAAAGACGGATGCGGGGATTCTTTTCATATAACAGTTTAAGCTTTTCTATGGCAAAAGGAATATTCTTCACCTTGCGGATTCCTGCCGGCAGCAAAAATAAAAAAGTGCCGTGTTCTTTTTTATAGTCGGCTCCAGCTTCAGAAAATATTACAGTTCCCTGATGGATAACGCTGATTTTATCTTTTGCTTCAGGAACTTCACCTGCCAGTACAAGCTTAGCTTCTTCATCAAATACATGTATAGCTTCGGCATTGATAATGGTTTGAATGACTGCGGTTTTCTTAACTGGATCATGAAGGTCGATATTTAAATCAGTGCCGGTCATGGTTACGACATATCTTTCAGGTTTTTCACCAAGCTTCTTAATAAATTGGCCAAACCGATAAGCGTTAAAGCCATGCACAATATCGGCTTTTGGCAGGCTGGTTAATTTGCAGCCGTCTGTGATATTGATTATTTCAGTCTCAATGCCCAGCTTATTGAGGCCATCAGAAATACGCTGAACGGTAACTGTATTCCCTCTTGCCTGGTGAAAATTCGGGCTTGCCAGAAGTACTTTCATCCTTTCATCCTTCACAATTATATTTTCGCTATCTTCGTTTTAATTAAAGTTTGCATCAATTATTGCAGGAATATTTCATCCTGTCCATTAATTGTATTTCAGCAGGCTGTTCTTTTAATTATGACGGTAAAAAAGCCTGTTTCTATTACAAGAAACAGGCCCAATCCAGCTATTGGTTTCCGAATTCTTCTACAAGATCTCTGAATTTCCGAAGTGAGTTTTCAATAGGATATGGTGAAGTCAGATCCACTCCGGTTTTCTTTAACAGGTCCAGCGGATAATCGGAGCTTCCGCTTTTTAAGAACTCCAGATAGCTTTGCAGCGTTTCATTGTCTCCTTCGAGAATTTTTGCTGCCAAATGGATGGCAGAAGCAAATCCGGTAGCGTATTTATAAACATAAAACGGACGGTAAAAATGAGGAATCCTGGCCCAGCCGAATTTCACTTCTTCATCAAAAACAATTTCATCCCCGTTATATTCGCGGAATAAACGTTCATATATTCCGCTGAAGACCTCAGCGTTTAGCGGCTCCCCCTTTTCAGCTAATTCATGAGTTTTCATCTCAAATTCAGCAAACATAACTTGAGTGAAGAAGGTTCCTTTAAACTGATCAATAAAATGATTAAGGAGATGCCTGCGTACATTTTTATCCTTCTCCGTGTCCAGCAAATAATGAATCAGGAGTACTTCATTTACTGTAGAAGCCACTTCCGCCACAAAAATGCTATAACGGGCGGTGATCTGCGGCTGGTGCTGTGAGCTCAGCTTACTGTGGACACCATGCCCGCATTCATGAGCAAGTGTAAAAAGGCTGTCCAGATCATCCCGATGATTCAGAAGGATATAAGGATGAACTCCATAAATGCCGAGGTTATATGCCCCTGACCGCTTCCCTGGAGTTTCACGCACATCAATATAGCGGCCTGACTTAAACTCCTTCAGAATAGTAATATAATCATCACCAAGAGGCTCGAGCGCTTTACACATTGTGTCATAAGCTTCTTCATAGGATATTTCAGGTTTGACTCCCTTTACTAAAGGAACGCTCAAATCATATTGCCTCAGCTCGTCAAGACCTAACTGTTCCTTGCGGATCATAGTATACTGATGCATTGCCCCAATATTTTTTTTAGTCGTCTCAATTAGATTGACATACACTTCCTTTGGCACCTGATCACCAAATAATCCTTTTTCAAGTGCTGAAGGATAATTACGGATTTTGGCCATGGTAACATTGTTTTTTATAGCGGCAGAAAGGGTGGAAGCAATGGAGTTCTTCAGCTGCACATAGGGCTGGTAATAGGCCTTATATGCTTCTTTCCTCTTTTCCCGGTCAGCCTCTTCCATAATTTTGGCATACATGCCGCGTGTCAGTTCCACTTTCTCTCCATCATCATTGGTGACATCGCCAAACTTTATATCCGCATTATTCATCATTCCAAATGTATGACTGGGAACTGAAAGTGCCTCCCCAAGCTGGGAGAGAATTGCTTCTTGGTCTTTATTAAGGACATACGGCTTATAGCGGAAGGATTCGAGCAGGTCCTCCTCAAAGTATTTCAAGCCCTTCTCCTCAGCAATATAGCCTCTCAGAGTTTCCTCATCCAGGCTTAAGAGAAAAGGCATAAAAAAAGAACTGGAAGAACTGACTTTAACGCTCAATTGCTTAGCCCTGTCTACATAGGCTTGCGAATCTGTCAGACGTGTGTCTTCATCTGTTTTCAGCATCGCATATGCATACAGCTTATTAAATATGTAAGAGAGTTTTTCTTTTTTTTCAAGGTATTGATAAAGGGAATTGCCATCATGAATCTGTCCGTCAAAGGTTTTCAGTTTATCAGCCAGTTGTTCAATATGTTTGTAATCTTCTTCCCATTTCTCCAAGCTGGAGTATATGTCTTCCAGATTCCATTTCTCATTGAGCGGAACGTCATTTCTGTCTTTGAATGTCTTCATTTTTACAAACTCCTTTACTGCAAACTGTTGTTTATTAATTAACTATATTCCAAAGTTATCGCAAAAACCCTTCCACATTTTTGATTTTATCATTAATGGCTATTAAAATAATGTTGAAAGGATGTGGACGGATTGGCCATTACTCTGCCTCATATAGAAGACTCAAACAATACTGCATATTTCCCTCCGACAGGGCATTTTGAAACGTTTCAGGACGATGCCCATTATGAAGAAAAAGTCAGGGAATGGGGATTATCTACTACAAGGGAAGTTAAAAAGGAATTCTGGTATAAAGAAAAAACACAGCAGCGTCTTGTAATCGTGAAAGGGTATCAGACATACGGCGAAACTGGTGATTATTATACAATCATAATCGAGTTTCAGGATGGGAATCTGAGCTGCATACATCCTGCTTACCTTAAAGAGATGCAGTCTCCAAGCTTCGGAAAAGCGCTGGCTGCTGATTTTGGGGATATCTCCTCAGCTCCTTCTGAAAAGGAAGCTTCCAAAGAAGATAGTGTCCAGACTGAAAAGATAACAAAGAAATCTGCTGAAAACAACCAAAGTGATAAACCGGCAGCCAAAAAAGCCAAAAAGGAAAAACAGCCTGCCTTGGAGCTGCCGGCAGAAAAGGTCCATTTTACAGCTAAAGTTAAGCAGCTTGCCCTGAGCTGGAACCATTTCAATGAAGCCAATGATGAAGTCATCATACTTGAAGATCTTGTCATTCAGGAGGATGAACCGATTGAAGTCGGGCTTGGCTGGTGCTCTCATTCGAAGACGTTAAAGAAATTTGAACTTCAGCCAGGTGAAAGCCTCGAATTTGACGGGAAAATAGTTAAAAAGAAACTGCCTAAAGGTAAAGACTGTGAAGAGGAATTCATTATCGAAGAACCTGTTTTATATAAGGTAAATAATCCGTCAAAAATCAAAAAAAGCTAAAGAGCCGCAACGCTCTTAGCTTTTTTTGATTATGAAAGAATCCTTTTCTCTCCCTCGATCTCCTGTATTGGACTGATGTTTTGTGTAAATTCAAGGGTTCCAGCATAGCGTCCGTTTTCATCCCGTACGGCAAAATAACGGATATAAACATATTTATCTCTGAACTTGATCCAGAAGTCTTCAGAGTCTTTTCGCCTTTCCCTGAAATCCTTCAGCAATTCTTCCACAACATGGACACTGCGGGGCGGATGGCAATTCTGAACGGTTCGCCCAATCACGGCTTTCGTTCTGGCAAAGATTCTTTCCTTGCCATGAGAGAAATAGCGGACAACGTCATCATGATCAATAAAGGTGATATCGACAGGCAAGTGATTGAATAACAGCTCCAGCTGCTTTATGGACAAAATGCCAGTTTCCATTTTAATGTAGCCTTTTGATATGGCATTCCCCTCAATCCCTTTCCGTTCGGGCTTCCATTCCTTTTCAGGGCCGGTCAGACAAAAGCCAATCTCGTCGCTTTCATGGGCGATCTTTACCCATTCATCTTCTGTAAGGTTTTTTAAAGCCATTGGGAAAAGGATATTTTCCTCCCTGTAAATCATGGCACTAACTTCATTGAAAACGAAACGGATTGCATTGATGACCTTTTGCTTGTCCCCCTGGTAATGGGTGAGAAGGTTCTTGGCTTCCTTGATGCCATCCCTGATGAAGTCATCGATGCTCCACATATTATTTGTGGGACCATAAATTCCGTACTTCTCCAGGTAAGGAAAAAGCAGATTTTCCTTTCGGCTGTAATGCTTATCAAGATCAAGGAGCAGGATACAGTCTTCTAAAAGTGCATAAACATTGTCCTCATGATCCTCCTGAATGAACGCCTCGAGATGGACCTTCACATTTTCTCTCAGATGCTTATCAATTGCCCTATTCTCCCGGGTGAAAGTATGAATGGGATGTCCGGGCTGTTCTTCCGGTTTAGGATGAGCAGCTGCTTCATCATGGCTATGAATAGAATGGCTCTGATGGTCCGGATGCTCACGGTTATTAATTAATTCGCTCACTGTACAATTCCTCCTATATCATTCCCTTTTAAAGGCTATTAATCGTGCTTATAAGGAATGTACCATGAGGAAAAAGTTCGTAATGTGATGAGAATCATATATTAAAAAAAGTTTATTGTTTTATGCAGGAATGGAATGTCAGCAATAAATTACCACCCCCTCCATCTTCCCTTTTTTGTTACACTTTTATAGGATTGAAAGATGGAGGTTTTCTAGCAGTGAAGAGAAAATGTGAAGGCATTCCTAGCTGTGGGGTGGCTGGTTTCATATCAATGGCGGGGAATCATATGATTATTTTCAATTATTGGGGTAACCTCTTTGATTCTCAAGGGATTTCCAAAAATAAACTGGTTCTCGGTGTTCCTCTGTATGCTCAGCCGGAGGATCCTGCCGTTAAGCCGGTATCCTATCAGGCCGTCATAAACAATAATCCAAAAAATGCAGCAAAAGATAGGATCAGCATGAATGGCATCAGCTATTACTATAATGGATCCGCCACCATGAAAAAGAAAACTGCCCTGGCATTAAATGGCGGATTTGGCGGAATGATGATCTGGGGAGGCTGGCCATGACGCAAAGGGGCCATACAGCCTCATTGGAACGATTGCTGAAGTTCTTCAAAACACATCAGAACCTGTAAAGTATTATTCTGTGATTCATACAAAATGAAAAAAGAGCAGGGGAAATTCCCCGCTCTTTTTTCATGAGAGTAAAAACTTCTTTATTTCCTCCCGCCGATCCTGATAGACCTTCTCCCCGAGCATAATCAATTCTTCCACAAACTTTATTTCGTCAAAGGGCATTTCTTCACCCAGCTCTTCATTTATGCGCAGGTAATTTTCTCCGAGTAGATGCCTGCAATGGTAGGTAACAGATTCGGAGGATAAATGAAGAGCCAGGTCCAATAGCTTGGGCGTCACTTTCATGGACGGGAGCTGGAAAGGCAGCCAATGCTTTACACCCCAATATTTATCATGATCAATCGTAAAGTCAATTTTTTGAAGACCGGTCCCAAGCGAAAGGATTTTTATTTTTTGCAGCTCCACCTTGAAGTGATGCATAGCCTCGGTAATGCAAACGAGTGATGGATTATTCGCCCATAGCCCTCCGTCTATGGATAAATAACTATTGCTGATGTTGTTCGGCGGGAAATACACAGGTGCTGAACAGGAGGAAAGGACTGCATCCCAAAGCTTCATCGACAGGCTTTCATTGCCTGGGCTGCCGTAATTGGAACGGTGGACAAACGGCTTGCCATGGGTCACATCGACAGCTGGTATCAAAAGCGGTTTTTTTATATCGGACAATTCCGTTTCGCCAAAGGCTTTCCGAAAAAAGCGCCGCATATACTTATCACTGTATACGCTTTTAAAAAGGCCGACCTTAGCCTGTTTGACAAAAATCTTTTTCCCGAATGATTCGTATCCTTTCAGGACCTCTCTCATATCTTTTTTCAGGATCAGCGAAGAGGCAATGATCGATCCGGTGCTTGTGCCTGCGATTATATCAAAATAGTCGCCTGCAGGCTGTTTCATTTCCTTTTCGAGAGCTTTCAGGATGCTGACGGCAAAAACACCGCGTATTCCCCCGCCATCGATGCATAATATTTTCATTGGATCACCTGCTGTTTCCGTAATCGTTCTTCAGAAGATAGAAGTATGTAAAAAAAAGAGAAGGAATTGTCCTTCTCTCTTATTCCTCGTGTATCATTTCTTCGAATACGGCAGAGACTCGGTTAAATTCTTCGTCGCTTTCAATGGGTGTAAAGTCGCCATCCTCATCAAGTTTTAAGAAGAATACGTCAATATCTTCTTCTGTGTCTTCCTCAAGATCTTCTACAAAGCTGACAGCAGCATATTGATTGCCATCAACCTCTGCAGACGCGAGGACCTCCACTTCCATTTCCTGATCATTTTCATCACTGATTGTAAAAACTTCTCCGACTTCTATCTTGTCCATTTTTTAATCTCCTCTCCGTAATAGGTTCTTTCTATATTTTCCCGTTTTAGATGATTTTCATGCCTGAAACAGAAAAAGGATCGGCTTAATGATGCCGATCCAATTATCGAGGATTATTTAATTCCTGCTGCCTCTTTCTTTTCCACTTTTACACTCCATCCAAATGGATCCGGTTCGGTTCCTTTTTGGATGCCTGTTAGTATATCATAGATTTTCTTGGACAATTCTCCGGTGTTCCCCTCATTGATTTCAATAATCTTGTTGTCCCAGAAGAATTCTCCAATTGGTGAAATAACAGCAGCAGTGCCCGTTCCAAATGCTTCTTCAAGCTGGCCATCTGCATGTGCCTGGTAGATTTCTTCAATAGAAATTTTTCTTTCTGATACCGGAACATTCCAATGCTTCAGTAACTCAAGTACAGAGTTTCGAGTAATCCCTTCCAGGATGCTTCCATTAAGTTCTGGTGTTACAACTTCTCCGTTAATTTTGAAGAAAATGTTCATGCTTCCCACTTCTTCAATATATTTATTTTCTTTACCGTCAAGCCATAGAACCTGCGAATATCCTGTTAAGCTTGCAAGCTCCTGTGCTTTCAGACTAGCTGCATAGTTTCCTCCGGTTTTAGCTGTGCCTGTTCCCCCTTTAACTGCACGCACATATTCGTTTTGAACAGCAATTTTAACAGGATTGATGCCTTCCTTATAGTAAGCGCCTACCGGCGAAAGAATAATGATGAATTTGTATCTCGTTGATGGTGCCACTCCAAGATATGGCTCAGTTGAAATGACAAATGGCCGGATGTAAAGTGATGTCCCTTCAACGTTCGGAATCCAGTCCCGGTCAACTGAAATTAATTCTTTTAAGGCATAAAGAGCAAGCTCTTCATCAATTTCAGGAATACATAACCTGGAGTTTGATTTATTCAATCTCTCCATATTCTTTTCAGGGCGGAACAGCAATACCTCATTATCAATGGTAAGATAGGCTTTTAACCCTTCGAATACACTCTGCCCATAATGGAAAATCATTGCAGCTGGATCAAGAGACAGCGGCTGGTAAGGTACAATTCTTGGGTCGTGCCATCCCCGTCCGGCAGTATAATCCATTTCAAACATATGATCCGTAAAATTCCTGCCAAACACCAGGTTATCAAATGCAGGTTTTTGTTTTTTCTCAGGTGTGTGGCTGATTTCAATTTTAAATTCTGTCATTTGTTAAAACTCCCTATCTGTAGATGATTTAAAAACCTATTGCCTGCTCTTTGTGCTGCTCTTAAAAGAGTGTAAATAAAAACGCCCAGTCATCCTCCGAGCGTGGACGAAAGGGCTTGCTTCCCGGCAACAACCAATATGGATGCTCAACAGCTGAAGTCATTGAAAAAGACTCGTATACTGTTTTGTAAGGGTTGCCTTTCGCTCTTTTCTACTTCAAGGCAGTAGTGCAGTTATTTGTAAAAGTTTTTATAAGTTTTTCTAATATTATGATATTCTACTATTTAATTGTCAATACGAATTGACAATAAATTTAGAATTAATTCGGATTACTGAAAATTCTTTATGCAGAAGAAAAAGAAATAAAGATGAAAAATCATGTTTTTAAATTTATAATCAATATATAAATACAAAAGGGGATTTATGATAATGAACAGTAAAGAGCTTGAAGAAAAAATTATTCAAAACTATCAGGGCGAAGAAAAAATGATGATACTCGTTTTTGCCCAGTGGTGCATTAATCACAATTTAGATCCCGAAGAAATCTATTTAAAGGCATATCCGGATCAGGGGGAAAACAGTTCACTAAAGGAAGCGCTGGACCTGACCGTTCCAAAAGAAGAAGCAGGCGATGTGCCTGATCAGACTCTGCTTGGTGTTCTATCCTTGTTCGGAAATGATGAGTTGGCCTTTGTTATTACGGAAGAGATAAAGAAAATGAAAAAGGACAGCTAAGCCTTAATGGGCCGCTGTCCTTTTTCATTGAAGATTTTATCGCAGTCTAACGGGCAGTAAGACCCCCACTACTAGACTCAGAGGAATCAAAGGGGGATAAGTGGGG